>NZ_SELU01000129.1:0-473 GCF_006861605.1 Pseudanabaena sp. UWO310
TCGCACCAGTTTTAGAAAAACTACATTCCGATGGACGTTACTGCATTGGTCAAGATAGCGGCATTTACTGGCGAATGATGGAGCCACCCGAAAAAGGAGCCGAAGCACCAGACTGGTTTTATGTGCCGAATGTATCGCCGCTTCTCGATGGCGAATATCGTCGTTCTTATGTACTGTGGAAAGAATTTGTCGCGCCCTTAATTGCGATCGAATTTGTCTCTGGTAATGGATCAGAAGAACGAGATACAACGCCACCTAGTGAGACTGAAAAAGCTGGGAAATTCTGGGTTTACGAGCAAGCGATTCGGATTCCCTTTTATGTGATTTTTGACGGATTTAGAGACAATCTTGAGGCTTATCATTTGCTGGATAGTCGCTATGTCAAAATGCTGCCTAATGATCGCGGACATTATGAGATCGCGCCAATGGGTGTGGAACTTGGGTTGATATTAGAGAATGGTGTGTCTTGGTTG
>NZ_SELU01000041.1:0-50990 GCF_006861605.1 Pseudanabaena sp. UWO310
GGTTTTAGATCGGGATTTTAATTATGATCAGTTACTTAGCTAAACATAAGCAAAAATAAAATCTAGAAGAGCATACCGCCCATTAAGCGGGCAGTACGCTCTCTGGCTTTATTTTTTAATTATGCTGAACTACTTAGCAATTTAAAAGAATTTAGTTATCATTTAATAATTAGCTACGGTAGTTTCAAGAGAAATTAGATGATTGCAGAAGATCTGAGAGCAGGCGGAGATTATAGCAACCAAGATTTGTCGAATCTAGATCTAAGTTATAGAAATTTAGAAGGTGTAAATCTGGACGGTGCAACTTTAGAAAATACAAATCTACGGCGTGCAAATCTTACTGGTGCTAGTCTAATTGGAGCTAAATTACTTAATGTTCGCCTTGGAGGAACCAGACTTTATGGTGCGAATTTATCCCAGGCCCAATTGTCAGGGAATTGGATGAAAAGTGCCAATTTAGAAAATGCTGATTGTCGCAATGCTGACTTTAGTAAGGTTACTTTGACAGGAGCGAATCTTCGCAGAGCAAATTTCTGTAATGCGATCTTGAATGAAGCTCTATTGAATCGTGCCGATTTGCAAGAGGCAGATCTACACAATGCCAAGATGAAGAATGTCAACTTGCGCAATGCAGTTTTAATTAAGGGGAATTTAAGTGGAGCAAATTTAACCAAGGCGAATCTCAATGCTGCCGATCTTAGTGAAGCCAATCTTCAGAGCGCTATTTTCCAGTTTGCATCTCTGAATGGAGCGAAATTAGTCAATGCCAACCTTGATAGCGCCAATTTAAAATTCGCAGAACTATATGCTGCCAATTTAGGCTTTGCCAGCCTCAGAGGAGCAACCCTAGCTTCAGCAAAGCTAATTCGAGTACAGTTAAGATGCTCGGACTTAAGTGAAGCTAATCTCAATAACATTAATTTAAGTGGAGCAGACTTAAATCGGTGTAACCTCAAAAAGGTTAATTTGAGCAATGCCCACCTTGATAGCGCTGACTTTCATAGCTCTGATTTAAGCGATACAAATCTATGTAATTCCGATTTATGCCGTGCAAATTTGATCTATGCCAATCTCTATAAGGCGGATTTGAGTAATGCAAGGATTATTGGGGCAAATCTCAGCTTTGCTAACCTCACACAGACAAAGTTAATTGGCACTAACCTCACAGGTTCAAAATTAATTTTGGCGAATCTCCAAGAAGCTAGTCTACCGAATGCCCAGTTAATTCGGGTAAGTATGGGTGATGCGAATCTGCGAAACTGCAATCTATCCCATGCCGATCTCAGTCGCGTATATCTGAGTAATGCCGATATGAGCTATGTGAATTTGACCAGTGCCGAGTTGCATGGCGCAAATCTCTTACGGGTGGACTTAAACAACGCCAATTTAAACCATGCAGGTATGAGTCGGACTTTTTTAACTAGCGTTGATTTCACTGAAGCTAATTTGAGTTATGTCGATCTGCGATCTTCCGAACTCACTGAAGTTAATTGGGATCGAGCGGTTCTAAGCTCTGCTTTACTTGGAGGCAGTATCGGGCTATCTCCAGACGAAGAGAAAAATTTAATCGCCATTGGTGCAACTCGCGTTGCCAGTTCCGTATATCAAGACAAAGAGGAAGAAAATCGTCGCAAGTTAGAAGGATTTAGGGCAAATTTTGAAGAGCGAATTTTAGATGTCATGGATGTGATTCGTCAGCTCCAAGCCAATATTTTATTGTTAGAAGAAAGTGTGGAAGAATTGATTAATGTGGATAAGTTGGATGATTCTCAAAGTTTACTTGCATTCATCAAGCTTGCTAGAGATATCCATGCCAAATATACCCAAAAAGTAGAAAATCACAAGTTAGAAGTGATTGAGAATCTCGATAGTGGCAAAATGTATGACTGGATAGAAGCTGATTTTAAGCAGGAGTACGATGATACCCATCAGGGCATTATGGATGTAGATCGATTTGCGCGAGTAGTTCAGACTGTATGGAAAGGCATATCACGTTTTATTCCATTAGCTACTTAGCTTGCGACTACTCCCTTGCCAGTCAAGAAATAGCATTTCGGGGCGAAGCTAGGACATAAAACCCAAAATAGTGTTGCCACGCTCCGCGTAGCAACACTATTCTGGCGACAGCTATATGCTCAAGCGGCGATCGCTACTTGAGCAAGATTCCAGCGCTTGGTTGCTTCAGCAATCCGTTGTCCAAAATATTCTGCGGTTAAGCGATCGCCAGAATCGAGAATAGCTTCTCCGCCAGTCATACTCATGATAGTTTGTCCCATAATGCCAAGGAAAGACCCCAATCGATTCACACCATCAGTTTTGCCTAGGTATTGACTGGGTAAATCCCCCGCGCCTACCCACACCATACCCTGTTGCGCCGCATAGATGGATAAATATATTAGAGTTCCTTGCTTATCGCCACTGAGAGAACCCGAATGGGTGAATCCAGCGGCAATTTTATCTTTCCATTTTCGAGAGAACCAAGCAGAACTACTAGCATCTAAAAAGGCTTTGAATTGCGCAGCTACACCACCCATATAGGTTGGCGAGCCAAAAACGATCGCATCGGCACGATCGAGCTTTTCCATAATTTCGTCATCTTGCCAACGTCCATTAGTAATTTGCTCTCCTTTAATCCGCAGCAGTTCGACATGATTACCAGTTTTGCGAACTCCCTCAGCGATCGCCTCAGCAGTTAAGTGAGTATGTCCCGAACCAGAAAAATAAACAATGGCGATTGATGGCATGGAACCCTCCTTGAGTTACCTATTCGAGCTACAATTAGACACTTATAGATACTAAAAGTAACTACCTACTAAAGTAAAGTAGGTACTAAATTGTAACTAGTAGTAACTTTCTGGTAACTAGCTATGGCACAGCGATCGCGAGAACCCAATCCTTGTCCCGTCAGCATTTTGACAAACTTATTGTCAGGACCTTGGACTCTGTATATTTTGTGGGTGCTATCCAATTTAGGTCCCCAGAGGTTTGGCGCTTTGAAGCGGCAAATTGATGGTATTTCCACCAAAATGTTAACTGAACGTCTGCGGATGCTCGAGCAGGAAGAAATTTTATATCGCCACTACGAACCCACAGTTCCTCCTCAAGTAACCTATGGATTAACCGAAAAAGCCAAGGAACTCGTAGTTATTTTGGATCAATTAAACGGGTTGGCTCAACGTTGGTATGGACAAGAAAAGTCCACTACTTGTTATCCTCAAGCCCAAAATAGTAGCGTTACGCAGCAGTTCAGCATCGTTAAAAACCAAGACCGAAACGAGCTTACCGCCGATTGGACTTTACACTCTTAACTACCCAAAGATGAGTGGCGGCGCGAAGCGCCGCCACTCATCTTTGAGGTTTTATCTTTGCTGTGCTGCATTAAGGTTACTGATACTTAGCTGCTTAGCTAGCTGCTTAATAATTCTCCAGTTTCTTGCAATGAATGGAGGCGATGGTAGATTCCTCCTTGGGCTAGAAGCTGATGATGGGAACCAAATTCCACGACTCGACCTTTATCTAAAACAACGATCTTATCGGCATCGCGAACGGTGCTAAGACGATGGGCAATCACGATGGTCGTACGGGTTCCTTGAATCCGTCGCATCGCTAGCTGAATCGATCGCTCCGATTCATAATCCAGACTAGAAGTGGCTTCATCAAATATCAGCACATCGGGATTAACCAGTAAAGCTCTGGCAATGCCCAGTCTCTGACGCTGACCGCCCGATAGACGCACGCCACGCTCACCCACAATAGTGTTATAGCCAAGGGGAAACTGATGCAAAAATTCATCTACACTGGCGATCGCACAGGCTTCTTGAACTTGGGCGAAGGTAGCGGTCGGATTGCCATACATGAGGTTATCCATTAGCGTTCCGTTAAAGATATCCACTTCTTGATGCACGATCGCTAAGCGTTTGCGATAGCCCGTAATATCCAGATCCTTAATGTCTCGACCATCAATGAAAATACCGCCACTGATTGGCTCAAAGTAGCGGAATAATAGCTTGACCAAAGTGGATTTACCCGAACCAGAGCGACCAACGAGGGCAACCGTTTCATAGGGCTCAATGATGAATTGGACTTTTTCCAATACATGGCGTTGGCGATCGTAGCCAAAGGTCAGATCACGAAATTCTACTTTGCCCGAAAATTGATATTGCGGATATTGCATTCCCGATGGCAAAGCGATCGCCGAATCTTGACCATTGGACTGCTTCATGAACTCGTGAAACCGAAGCATCGAGGAGTAGCGACGGGCAAAGACCTCTGCCAGCAAGCAAATCGGCTTGATTTCGGAATATGCCATACTTGCCAAGGTCGAGATGGTAATGAAATGCCCGATGGACATCTTGCCCCCAAAGGTGGCAAACAATGCCGCTCCAAACACCACATATTGACAAGCCTCCAGCACGGTATCGCGCACCATTCCCAGCTTTACATAGCCGATGTGAATCCCCCACAGCGAGACTTTTGCCTCCCTGACAAGGCGATCGCTTTGTCGTTTGTATTCCTTAGATTCATTGGCAAACGCCTTCACGGTTTTGATATTAGTAATGATTTCCGAAGTACGACTTTCCGTATTTTCTTGATAAATATCAAGGGTTTCTTCCGTCTTCACTAATCCCTTCAGCTTTTGCAAACTTCCCCAGAGAATCAAAATGAATGAAACTAAAAAGAAAGCAGAAATCCACCAAGCGATCGCGCAAATAATAGCGAAAATGCCAAGGATTCGGACTAATTTAGGAATCAATTGCCCCGCAATCTCAGGGTAAGACCACATATGGTTGGCGAGTCCCCTTGCGACTCGACCTGCGATCCTTCCTGCATTATTCTCATCATAAAATTCAATGGGCAAGGTCAAGATTTTGGCGATCGCCTTTTGCGTCTGATCGCGTCGAGTTTCAAGGGCTATTTGCCAATGGAAGTTATTGGCAACCCATACCTGTATCGGCGCGCGCACCACCGTTACGACAAAAATTAACCCCAATAAAATTATTAATGCGATGGTTTGACTAACTGGCTGTCTCAATACTGTCGCGACAGCGGCGACGAGATAATACATTTCGCTATCTAGATCGCGCCCTGACAAGACATTCAGGATTTGTCCGACAGTATAGGGAACGGTCAAATCGATAATTTCAAATAAACTGGAACCTGTAATGCTCCAGATTGCAGTTTTTTGATAGCGTTTAAAGTAACGAACGATGTCCCAAAAATTAGCTGTCATGCTCCGTAACCAAAATAGAAAAGATAAGTCCTCAAATGAAGCACTGACCTATTGCTAGCCTAACAGATATAACAATGCTTGAGTTAGAAACCCCAAAGATGAGTGGCGGCGCGAAGCGCCGCCACTCATCTTTGGGGTTTTATACCAAGTTAAGAAATGGCTACGCCATTTCTTACAGCAATTATCGATCAAACGAACCACAAAGGAATTTTTGAAAGCGTTGCTTTGCAACGCTTTCAAAAATTCCTTTGATTTGGGTTTGAGCACAATGCGCTGTAACTTGGTATAAACTTAAAACCTAGAACAGCGTACCGCCCGCGTAGTGGGTAGTACGCTCTTCGCTGAACTACTTATTTCAATTGTTGATGTGATCTACCTTTCTAAAAACCCACGACAAATTGCTTAAACGGTTCTCGGAACTGCCAAATCATTAAGCTCGTCAATCTTGGCATATCAGGAATTATGCAGGCAGTAGAGAAGCACATGAGATCGAGAGCAATCACCTTAAGCATTCTATCAGCATTATTAATCAGCATCCCCAGTTTCAGCAAAGCCGCCAATGCCGCCCCCAAGGATTTTGAGCCTGAAGAAAAAATTACAATGGAAGTCTATCGTGCCGCAAATCCTGCGGTAGTGACGATCAAAACCTCAACTAGTACAGGTTCGGGTAGCATTATGACCCCTGATGGCTTAGTAATTACCAATGAACATGTAATTCGCGATGCCAAGAACGGTAATGTCCGTATCATCAATAGCGAAGGTAAAACCTATAGCGGACAGGTAGTAACCACCGATCGCAAAAACGATCTCGCCTTAGTCAAAATTGCCTCTAGCGATCGCTTTCCTTCTCTATCCTTTGCCGATCGCGACAGTATTTTAGTAGGAGAAAAAGTATTTGCGATCGGTAGCCCCTTCGGTCTATCGGGAACGCTGACAACGGGCATTCTCAGCCGTATCGCTGCCGATGGCGATCTCCAAACCGATGCTAGACTCAATCCTGGCAATTCAGGTGGTCCCTTGCTTAATTCACGGGGAGAAATCATCGGGGTCAACAAAGCAATTCTCAGCCCTGACGGTCGTTCCAATACGGGCATTGGCTTTGCGATTAGCGCCCCTATTGCCAAGGAATTCATGACGCGCAGTGCCGCTATAGCTCAGCCAAACAAGATCGCCAGTCTTCCCAGTGCATCAAGCCCGACTCCAGCAATTACTCTACCCACATCTCCCACATCTCCCACCAAAACAGGCGATCGCAAACAGTTAGGAGTAATTCTCAATCCTAACAGTCTCACTGTTTATGCAGTTAATCCTAACTCTCTTGCCAGTCGCATGGGATTACAACGTGGCGATCGCCTGATTGGACTAAATGGCGCACCTCTTAGCGATGCGAAGCAAATCGTGGATTATCTTGCCCAAAATCCATCTTCCGCACTTTTGAGCGTAGCCAGAAATACAGGAATTACCAATTATCAAATCAAATTTTAGGCGATCGCCTCTCTCTTAAATAGCTAGGCGCAATTAAACATAAAACCCCAAAACCTGTAGCGCACGCGCAGCGTGCGCTACAGGTTTTGATTCTGGGTTTTAATTATCCCCAGCTACTTATAGCAACGTAAAGTTCGCTTAGGACATAAAACCCAAAAGATGAGTGGCGGAGCAAAGCTCCGCCACTCATCTTTTTGTGAATTACTCAGACTTTCCACAATATTGCCAAAGCGTTTGTTGCAGCTCTAACCCTCGATTGCCAGTAGCCGTTAAAGTTGGTACTGCCGCTTGCACAGCTCCATAGTCCCCCTGCGACTGATCGCGTTTGACTCTCACTAACTGCCCCTCCATCTCTTTAGCAAACTGTAAATATTTTTCTTGTAAAGATTTAAGCTGACTGTCAGCTAGTTGCAAATTGATTAAATCCTGTTTGAGATCGCTGGTATAACGTAAGGCTACACTCAAATCTGTCGTTCCCATTGCCCCCGAAGCTTTATCTGTTATTATCGTAAAGAGCTTACATTCAGAAGCTTTATCGCCCTTATCCAGAGATTTTTGATAATTTTCCATAGAAATCTCGATAGGGGAATGAGTTTTAGAGCTATTGTCCGCAAAACCCCGATCAGCAATCATCCCCCATCCAATCGCGAGAATAGATAGAGAGAGCAAAGAGAGCAAATTTTGAGCAAGATTTTTTTGAATTTGAAGCATATTTTTAAGACTATTGCTTAAACCTATATAGCAATCCTAACTAAGTAGCTGGGCATAAATAAAACCCAGAATCAAAACCTGTAGCGCACGCTGCGCGTGCGCTACAGGTTTTGGGATTTTATATTTAATTACATCTAGCTACTTATAGACATAGTAAATCATTTATGGGGGAGACTTTTTAAACTTATTTTATACGCTTTGAATTCACAAATCATACTCAACTAAGAATAATTTGTGATCACGATAGTCAACCTAACTTCTATTAGAAAATAAAACCCCTAAAGCCTACCAAACAAGATTTATAGCAATTTTTAGCATTCAAATTCTTTCAAAATAAATTCAAAATACACATAAATCATATAATCATGAAATTTAATCGATTCAAGATAAATTATTTGCAAGTGGCATGGAAAATATCGGTTTCAACTATACTAAGAAAGCCCTCTAAAAGTCCTCTGTGGTGTGTAAGAATTTAATGAATTTCAAGATTTATTCGGCTTTTTTAGTTGCATCTTCTATCTTGAGTCCCTTGTTAGACATAGGGTTCATTGATAATCGAGCCTTGGCTTTGGAATCCAACCAAACCTTACATGGGAACCAGACGATCGCATCTTCCCTTAATCATTCCGATCCCAATTCATTAAATTCTCAGCTCATCGAACCCAGCGATCGCATTCCCGATTACTTAGCTCCCACCGAACCGAACCTGAATTTTGCCCCGATAAATGCCCCAATAAATGCCCCGATAAATGCCCCAATAAATAACCTGATAAATACCTCGGTTAACTCAGTATCACAACTTTCAGATATCAAAACTACTGACTGGGCATTTACAGCCCTGCAAAGTTTAGTAGAGCGCTATGGCTGTATAGCAGGCTATCCCGACCAAAGCTATCGTGGTAAACAAGCGATCGCCCGCTACGAATTTGCGGCGGGTTTAAATGCCTGTTTAGATAAAATTAATGAGATTCTAAGTGCGGGGCTAGCCGATAAAATCAGTCAAGCCGATCTAGCGACACTCAAAAAACTTCAAGCAGAATTTGCCACAGAACTCTCAATGCTAAGAGGGAAAGTGGAGACTCTTGAAACTAAAAGCAATCAGATAGCAGCCCAACAATTTTCCCCAACCACAAAATTAAATATTCTCAGTTCCTTTAATCTTAGTAGTGCTTTTAGTAGTGGCAATATTCTTGCAGAAGGATTGCCCATAGCTGGTAGTATCCCCGTGGCGCGATTTGCGGCGCGTAACCCCATCACAGGAAGTCCCATAGTGGGAACGATTACGGGGAACCCCAACAATACCCTCAGTTATTCTAACTATCTACTTCTCACATCTTCGTTTACAGGAAGTGATAGTCTCAATCTAATTTTAGCCATGGGTAATGGGAATCCGCCCTCAAGTTTTTATAGCTCGGCTGGATTTTCCAGCACTTTTGGAGTTCCCTATGCCGATTCCAATCCAGTTTTACCTTCAGCCCCAAATACTGTAGGGTTATTTGAGTTTTTCTATAGTTTCCCAATTAATGATAATTTAAGGTTACAGGTTGGACCACGCATTCTTCCTTTCCGTCAGTTTGATGTCAATCGATTTACATCCGTAATTAATGGCGCTGGCGGATTAAACTCCTATCAGAGTCCCCTTGCCAATAATGGATTATCGGGAGCAGGAGCCATTCTGAATTGGCGCATGTCCGAGCAATTGTTACTAAAAGCGGGCTACCTTGCTCGTAACGATAGCTCTTTTACTTACTTTACCGATAGTGCCAGTAACCCCAATCGCGGTTTATTTGGTGGCTCTAATCAAATCCTCACCGAACTCACCTACTCACCGAGCGATGCGCTCAATTTACGATTTCTTTATAGCCGCACCTACAACCAAGCCCCTCCTGCGGCTCCATTGGGTCAACCTAATTTTCCATTCTTCTTGACCTATTCCGCGCGAGGAGTTGTGGATGATGGATTTGGCGGTAGATTACAGGACAGTACGGGCGATAACTTTGTCTTTAACTTTGACTGGCTCCTCAATAAATCTTTGGGTTTATTTGGGCGCTATTCCTATAGTAGTTTTCGGATTGCGCCCGTCAACTTAGCGATCGCAGGGGGAAATGTGAATTTGCAAGCCTTCCAGTTTGGGTTAGCCTTTCCCGATCTAGGGAAGGAAGGAGCTTTAGGAACAATTTCCCTATCCATTCCTTTTCAGGTGCTTTCGGGACGCAATTTCCTCGTTGCTGGTAATGGCGATGGTGGCACTCAATATGATTTGGAACTAACCTATTCCTATCCCATTCAGAAATTTATCACCCTCACGCCTTCGCTATTTGCCACCTTTAATGCCAATAATTTTAGTAGTAACCCCACAATTTGGGGAGCAGTATTGCGCACACAGTTTTTATTCTAGATCCGAAATTTCTAATTCAAGACGGAGTAAAGATAATGC
Source organism: Pseudanabaena sp. UWO310 (assembly GCF_006861605.1). Taxonomy (NCBI): domain Bacteria; kingdom Bacillati; phylum Cyanobacteriota; class Cyanophyceae; order Pseudanabaenales; family Pseudanabaenaceae; genus Pseudanabaena; species Pseudanabaena sp. UWO310. The sequence continues at coordinate 9,864 of NZ_SELU01000041.1, forward strand.
TCGATAATGCCATTTGGTCGAGAGATATTACGAATAAACCCCTACCGCCCCTAGTTACAGGACTTCCATTTTTAGGCAGTAGTTTAGAACTAAGCAGCAATAGTCTCAATTTCTTTGTGAAGAGCTATCATGATGTAGGCGAAATTTTTCGGATTAGAGCTGCTCATCGGCGATTTACAGTCTTGGCAGGTTCTGAAGCCAATCAGTTTGTCAACCAAACTGGGGCAGATTTCCTCAGCAGTAAAGATTTTTGGCAAGATTTCGCGAAGGAGTTGGGGACTGAAGAATTACTGATTAGCTTAGATGGCGATCGCCATCAACAGATGCGCCGACTTTTGCAATCAGGCTACTCGCGCAATGCCATCATTCATGCTTTTCCTGAAACAATTCAAGTAATCACCAATCTGACCGACCGAGTAGAATCGGGACAAAGACTCCAAGTTTTGCCCTTCTTGCAACAAATCATTTGCGAACAATTGGGGATGTTACTAGCGGATTATTCGCCTTCGGACTACTGTGCCGATCTAGTTAAATTTTTAAAGACTGCCTTAAATGTAATGGTGACCAAGCAATGGCCGTCATTTTTGTTATACCAACCTTCCTACCGACGGGCAAAACAGAGGGTAATTGAACTAGCAAGGCTCGCGATCGCCAAAAATCGCGATCGCACAAGTCAACGCGATCGCCCTAACTTAATCGACGATCTAATTGCTGATTCCCAAAAAGCGCAGCCAATGCTATCAGAAGCGGAATTAATTGCAGCAGCGATTGGTCCCTACCTAGCGGGTCTAGATACGGTGGCAAATACCTGTGCCTTCATGCTTTACGCCTTACTCAAGAATCCTGAAGCCATGGCAAAAGTACAACAGGAAGTTGATCTCCTCTTTCAGAATGGCCTCCCCAAAGCCGAACAGTTACGCGGCATGAGCGCTTTGCATGGGGCAGCCATGGAAACCCTGCGGATGTATCCCGTCGCTGCCGCCATTCAAAGAACGGCGATCGCCCCTTTCACTTTTAAAGGCTTTCGCGTCGATCGCGGTACAACTTTAATCATTGCAACCACAGTTCCCCATTTCCTACCGCAGTTTTTCCCCAATCCTGAGGTCTTCGATATTGATCGCTTTCATCCACCCCGCAGCGAACATAAACAAAATGGAGCCTTTGCCCCCTTTGGGGCGGGTACTCATCTATGTCTGGGCAATGGTTTAGCCGAAGTCCAAATCATGTTGACGATGGCAACCCTATTACATCAGCTGGAATTTTCGTTAGAATCTCCCAATTATCAAATCCAAGCTATCAACAATCCGACTCTGTCACCGAGAAATAGGTTTTACTTGCAAGTCCAAAGACGAAAATAGGAGCAAACCGATTGTGATTGAGATTTCTGGCTATCAGATTAATTCATTAATTTATGAAGGTTCCCAATCTGTAGTTTACAGAGGCTATCGTCATGACGATCTCCAACCCGTTATCTTAAAAATACTCAAACTCAATTACCCCACCCCCGAAGAAATCGTTCGCTACAAATTAGAATACGAAATCTGCAATCGCCTCAGAGATATTGAGGGAGTGATTAAGACCTATGGCTTTACCAAATATAAACAGTTTCGGTATATCACCTTTGAGGATTTCGGAGGCGAGTCTCTCTGTATCTTGAATACATCGCGCCGATTTAAATTGACAGAGATTTTAGCGATCGCCGCCCAAGTTGCAGGGATCCTCAGCGAAATCCATGCCGCCAATGTAATTCACAAAGATATCAATCCCACTAATATCGTTTTTAATCCAAGAACCGATCGCGTCAAAATCATCGATTTTGGCATTTCTAATATTTTATCGCGGGAAAGTCCGCAACTTTGCAATCTTAGTCTCCTCGAAGGGACTCTTGCCTATATATCCCCTGAGCAAACGGGCAGGATGAATCGTCCCCTCGATTACCGTAGTGATCTGTATTCTTTGGGAGTGACTCTCTATGAATTACTGACCAATCAACTTCCATTTATCTCTGAAGACCCCAGTGAGATCGTCCATTGCCATATTGCCAAGTTAGCTACCCCACCCCACCTATTCAATCCAGAGATTCCCCTCATGGTTTCAGATCTGGTCATGAAGCTCTTAGCCAAAAATGCCGAAGAACGCTATCAAAGCGCTCTAGGGCTGAAGGAAGATTTAATTCTCTGTAAAAAACTTTTAGAGGATCGTGGCGTAATTAATGGATTCTCCCTAGGCGAGCATGATGTATCGGATAAGTTTCAAATTTCTCAGAAGCTTTATGGAAGAGAAGAGGACATTTGGTTGCTATTGGCAGCCTTTGAATGTGTGAGTATTGGTCGCTCAGAAGTAATGATTGTCAAGGGAGAAGCAGGTATTGGCAAGTCAGTACTCGTCTCTGAGATTCATAAACCCATTGCCCAAAAGCGGGGCTACTTCATATCAGGAAAATTCGATCAATTTCAGCAAAATATTCCCTATAGCGCCTTTGTTAGTGCCTTTCACGAACTAGTCAAGCAGCTATTAACGGAAAGCGAACGTCAGCTCCAGCAATGGCGCGAAAGCCTCCTTGCCGCTCTCGGAGAAAATGGGCAAATTATTATTGATATCATCCCAGAGATGGAATTGATAATTGGTAAACAACCATCGGTATTAGAACTTTCACCCGCCGAAGCCCAAAATCGTTTCAATATGGTTTTTCAGAATTTCGTGCGCGTCTTTACCCGTCCCAGTCATCCACTCGTGATTTTTTTAGATGATATTCAATGGGCAGATGCCGCGTCTCTCCAGCTTTTACAATTACTCATTACCTCCAATGATAGTCGATTCCTCTTCTTTATCGGAGCTTATCGTAGTAATGAAGTAGATGCGGTACATCCTTTAAATTTCACTCTTCATCAGATTGCCGCCCATGGGACACCATTAAACGAGATCGAACTACTACCCCTCAGTCGGGCGGATGTCTATAGTTTGGTCGCGGACACGCTGAAATGCGATCGCCTTACCATTGTTCCTTTATCCGAACTCGTTCTCCAAAAGACCAACGGGAATCCCTTTTTTATTAACGAATTTTTAAAATCACTCTATGAAGAAGGTTTAATCAATTTCGATTTAGAAAAAGGCTCTTGGCAATGGGATTTAATTAAAATTCAGAACGCAGGATTTACAAATAATGTCATCGATCTGATGTTAGGTAAAATCCAGAAACTATCTACCGATTCCCAAAAGACCCTCCAGATTGCCGCCTGTATAGGCAATTATTTTGATTCACAAACCTTAGCAAGTGCCGCCGATCGTGAGCATCGATGGGTTACCGAAGATCTTTTACCCGTATTATCAGAGGGTTTAGTTTTACCGTTAACAAATAATTATCAGTTTTTTAGCGTTGATGATGATCACGATCTGACCAAAAATTTTGTAGTGGAGTACAAGTTCCTCCACGATCGCGTGCAGCAAGCCGCCTATGCCCTCATTCCTGAATCAGAAAAGCAAGTTACCCATCTCAAGATCGGTCGCCAATTACATAAAAAAGCCAAGGAGGATGAACTCGAAAATAGAAATGCGATCGAAGAGAAAATTTTTCAGATTGCGAACCATTTAAATATGGGAATGAGCTTGATTGAGGATAATTTAGAACGACTCGAACTTGCTAAATTAAATTTATTGGCAGGCAAAAAAGCTAAGGATTCCAATGCCTATACTGATGCCCACAAGTATCTTGCAACTGGGATCACCTTACTTCCAACTCAGACTTGGGAAAACCACTATCAACTCACTTTATCCCTCTACCATAACGCCGCCGAAGCAGCATATTTAAATACCGATTGCGATGAATGCCACCGCCTAGTTGATCGAATTACGGAAAATGCGCGACATATTCTCGATACAGTTGCTTCTTATAAAATCAAGCTTGAAGCCTATACCTCACAACAGAAATTTCATGAGGTATCCACAACGGTTACCTATATCCTCACGCGTTTGGGAGAATCCTTTCCTACTTCGCCCAATGAGTTGCAGGTAGGGCTCGAAGCATTGCTGACTGAATTTAATGCTCGTCGCAAAAGGATCGATAACTGGTGGGATTTACCCACCATGACCGACCCCTACAAGTTGGCAGTATTAGACATTATTACCACTCTCACCGCCGCCACGATCAATTTAAATCCCCTGCTTATCGGCATGGTAATTCTCCGTGTTGTGAACTTGACTTTACAATATGGAATTGCCCCCAATGGCATAATTCAAGGAGCCGCCTATGGATTAATTCGTTGGGTAGTGTTTCAGGATATCGAAGGCAGCTATCGCGTTGGTCTCGTGAGCTTGCAATTGATCGAGAAACATCATATTCGGCGTGGCGCGGTATTGACGATTGTTGCCTTTGAGTCTTGTCTGAGACATTGGAAAGAACATTTACGCGAATCCTTGCCCAGTCTGCAAAGGGCAATCCAACTCGGCATTGAACTAGGGGAATATAGCGCCACTGGCTTTTGCGTCTTAGCCTATTGCCTCAATCGTTTTTTCATGGGAGATTCCCTTACTTCGGTAATCCAAGGTTTTCAAGACTACCGAATTTTCTTAGTTCAAAAAATTAAGCAGTCCTATATAGTCGAGCAAATCCAAGCCGTACACCAACTATGTCTTAATCTTGCAGGTTTTGGCGAGCATACACCATTTCTCATTGGCGAAGCATTTAATGAAATAGAACTTCTACCGATCTTTTTAGATAACAAAAATGGTATTCCTATTTACTATACCTATACGGCTAAGGGAATATCCCATTATTTGTTTGAGGACTACAAAACGGCGATCGATGCTTTTCAACAAGCCATCCCCTATGCCCGCTCCGTTGTCAGCGCCTATCCAGTCACCAATCATAATCTGTATCAATCCCTTGCCTGTCTGGGCTTATGTCGGCATTTACCCAAACAGTCCCGCCGTAATTATCTCCAACAGGTCGCTCAAAACCAGAAAAAAATGCGCCGATGGGCAAAATACTGTCCGATCAACTTCCAGCATAAATACGATCTAGTGGAAGCTGAGCGCATGGCTGTAGGTGGGCAACAACTCAAAGCCATGGAGTACTACGATCGCGCCATCATCGGAGCCAGAAATAATGAATATATTCAAGAAGAAGCTTTAGCCAACGAACTGGCTGGTAAATTTTATCTGCAAATACATAAAGAAAAAGTTGCCCAAGCTTATTTTCTGGATGCGATTTCCTGCTATCAAAGTTGGGGGGCAACCGCAAAAGTAAAGCATTTAGAAAAAAGCTATCTGAAGCCAGAATCTAATAGTTTCGGCTCGCTCAAATCAAAAATTGCTTTTCTTAGCGATCTTTCCACCAGAGATGCGAGTTTAACGAGTACGACCAGTAAATTGATGAGGCTCGACTTAGCTTCGGTTGTGAAAACTTTCCAAGTTCTGTCTGATGAGATCGACTTAGAAAATCTCTTAGCCAAACTAATGAAACTTTTGATCGAAAATGCTGGCGCTCAGGTCGGGTATTTGATTTTGGAGAATGATGGAAATTTTGAAATTGAGGCTTCGGGGAATGCGGAGAACAATCAAATTGAAGTCCTCCGATCGCAAACAATGGACAAGGTTGTGCCTACATCTATCATCAACTATGTCGTGCGGACTCTAGAAAGTATTGTCTTGGGCAATGCCACACAGGAAGGAATGTTTACGAGCGATCGCTACGTTGAAGCCAAACAGCTAAAATCAGTCCTATGCATTCCGCTCCTAAATCAGGGAGAACTAGCTGGTATCCTCTATATGGAAAATGCACTGGTAGCCGATGTCTTTACCGCCGATCGCCTTGAAGTGCTAACCCTGTTATCTAGCCAAGCGGCGATCTCCATCAACAATGCCCGTTTATACACCAATCTCAAACGCTTTAACGAAAATTTAGAACAACTAGTCAGCGATCGCACCCAAGAATTATCACAGGCTCTGAAAAACCTTCAAGCTACTCAGAACGAACTGGTTGCCTCCGAAAAAATGGCAGCCTTAGGAAAACTAGTTGCGGGGGTAGCCCATGAAATCAATACCCCGATTGGTATTGGTGTGACAGCAGCCTCCTTAGTCGTTGATAAAATCCAAGAGATGACAATAGCTTTTAAGAATGGAACGATGAAACGCTCAGATTTAGAAAAATTTATGGATACCGTGCAAAAAAGTAGTGCAATCGTCCTATCAAACCTAAATCGAGCTTCCGAATTAATTCAAAGTTTTAAGCAAGTAGCCGTCGATCAGTCAAGCGAAACCAGACGTTCTTTTAATATTAAAGAATATCTGGAAGAGATTTTACTTAATCTACAACCCAAGCTCAAACGCACCAATATTAATGTTCGTATTGATTGTGAGGATAATATTATTCTTGATAGCTATCCTGGCATGATTTCCCAAATAGTGACCAATCTAGTTATGAATTCCTTAATTCATGCCTACGATCCCGATGACAAAGGAATTATCATCTTTACGATTTCTAAAATTGAAGATCGCCTATTATTTGAGTTTAGTGATAATGGCAAGGGTATTGCCAATGACAATCTAGGCAAAATCTTCGATCCATTTTATACAACTAAACGAGGACAAGGGGGGAGCGGCTTAGGGCTTCACATAGTTTTCAATATCATCACCCAAAAACTACAAGGAAATATTACTTGCAAAAGTCAAGTTGGTGTTGGGACAAAGTTTCTGATTCAAATCCCAATTTGTCTATAGTTTGGTATAATTTCAAAGGTTGAAATAAGCAGTAGTTCAAGGAAATTCTTCTAGAATAAAATCGAAGTATTTTCCATTTAGTATATAGAATTTGGATATCTTCTATGATTGATACCGATCCAATAATTGCAGATATTCTAGAATTTGCTGATGAAACTGATGATAATTCATCCCATGACTGCGGCTTTTGGAAAATCTTAATCGTCGATGACGAAAGTGAAATTCATAGTATTACGCAACTATCTTTAGAAGATTTCATTTTTGATCATAAAAAATTGCAATTCCTGAATGCCTATTCAGGAATTGAAGCCCGTCAATTAATATCCGCACATCCTGATGTGGCTGTCATCTTGCTGGATGTCATTATGGAATCTGACGATGCAGGTTTAGTAACCGCCAAATATATTCGCGAAACCTTGCAAAATCGAGCCATGCGAATCGTTTTACGAACGGGGCAGGCTGGACTAGTTCCAGAAAGACAGGTAATTATCGATTATGACATTGACGATTATAAGACTAAGACAGAGTTCACTTCCCATAGGCTTTTCACAACAATTATTACGGCTTTACGCTCCTATCGCTCCTATACAGAGTTAGAATTGCTAAATTGTCAGCTCGAACAACGCGTAGAAGCTCGAACGATCGAATTACAAGCAGAAATTGAACGGCGCAAAAAAGTCGAAATTGCGCTTAAAGAAGCTAATCAAAAACTGGAGTCTTTAGTAAATATTGATGGTTTAACCATGGTCGCAAACCGTCGCTGCTTTGATAATCGGCTAACGGAGGAATGGGCTTGGCTAGCAAGACAGCGTCAATGGCTCTCATTAATTCTCTTCGATCTAGATTTCTTTAAACTCTATAATGACTTTTACGGGCATCTGGCGGGGGATAGCTGTCTTACGGAGGTAGCCCAAGCGATTTATAAGAAAGTAACCCGTGCTGGGGATCTTGTTGCTCGTTATGGTGGTGAAGAATTCGCAATCCTCCTTCCCAACACTAATTTAGATGGCGCAATTGTAGTCACCCAGAGGATTCAGCAGACAATTCAAGATTTAGCCATTCCCCATCAGCCCTCTAGGGTGAAACCGACGGTCACCATTAGTATCGGGATTTCTGCAATGCTACCAACCCCTGAAATCGCTCACCATAAATTAATCGAACAGGCCGATCAAGCTCTATACAGAGCCAAACAGCAGGGGCGCGATCGCTACTGTACTCATCTCGAAGTATCTAAGTAATACCAAATCACAAAATGGCTACGCCATTTTGTGATTTTAAAACCCACATTCCGCTCTTATTTTACTGAAAAAAGTATTTAGAAAACAAATCCTTATACAGTAAGTGTTTTGAGCTTCACCAGCAAAAATATCACTATCTTAATACTTCAAATAGTGATGCACTAATAGGAATTAATATCATTAATTTTTTCAAAAATCACTGAAACCCTTATTGTCTCGTTTTAAATATTTTTAGGCTTCCATTACGAGCGGAATGTGGGTTAAAACCTTACTGGGTTTGGTTTTCAATTAACAAAAGTGTAGCCACACTTTTGTTAATTGGTATAAAACCCAAGACCAGAGAGAGTACCGCCCGCGTAGCGGGCGGTACTCTCTCTGGTCTTGGGTTTTAGTGAGTTTCCACATCAATCTCTCGCAAAAATTTAGCACTATCCTCTGGAATAGCAGTATTAATATACATCCCGCTACCCAACTCAAACCCCGCAACCTGAGAGACTCGCGGCACGATCGCTAAATACCAATGGAAGTAGTCAGACTGCTTATCATCCGTTGGTGAAGAGCGAATTATGTAATTGTAAGCAGGATTATTTAAACCATAAAAAAGCTTCGCCAGAGTTGTCTTTAGCATATAGGCAAGATCTTCTAATTCGATATCAGTAATCGCCCCAAAGGAAGAAGTATGGCGGCGCGGAAATATCCATAGATGAAATGGAGAAAGCGCCGCATAGGGAATAAATGCCACAAAATGGGCGCTCTCTAGGACGATCCGCTCTTGAGATTGCAGTTCATCTCTGAGGGTATGGCAAAACAAACATTCCCCCATGTCATCAAAATAACTCGCTGCTTCCATCATTCGACAACGGATTTGCGAGGGTACAACTGGCGTGGCTGCGATTTGCGAATGGGGATGTTCTAAGGATGTACCTGCACTTTCACCATGATTTTTAAAAATAATGATACTTTCAATCCGTTGATCACGACGAATCACGTCATAGCGCTGACGGTATGCTTTCAGGATATTAACGACATCCCTCGTTTCCATGAGAGCAATCGTGGCATTGTGATGCGGATGTTCGATGAGCACTTCGTGGTAACCGACACCTGTCATAGAACGATGAATCCCTTCATTATGACGAATGCGATCGCCGATCGGAGAGAGGGCGGGATATTTATTGGGGATAATCCTAACTCGCCAACCATGCTCGTTCTCTATACGCAAATATTCGATCTCCGAGGGATTCTCGTTACCCTTACAGAAAGGACAACTATGTCTATAAATCGGTAACTCAGGTGGGAGCTCATCCTGCGATCGCGCAAATTCATGGGGACGTTTGGATCTTTCGGTCGCAAAGATTACCCAGTCTTTAGTAATTACATTTTGGCGAAGGTGGGACATAGCAGTTGAGGTTTAACGATACTGAACTACTTAGCATGGAGAAAACATCACGGACTGATTGCGTCCCTTCTGCTTGGCATGATAAAGGGCTACATCCGCTTGCTTAACAAGCATGGATGGTTCTTGGATAGAGTTGGGTATTAGGCTAGCTACACCAATACTAACCGTAACTATATCGCCGATATCTGATTTTTGATGGGCAATACATAGATTTGTAATTGTCTTGCGGATCTGCTCAGCGACTATAATTGCTCCCTTCTCGTCAGTATTGGGCAAAATCACAGCAAATTCCTCGCCGCCATAACGTGCAACCAGATCGGCAGGACGCAACAACACTTGCTTCACCGCTTGGGCGATCGCCATTAAACAATCATCACCCATTTGATGCCCATAGCAATCGTTGTACCGCTTGAAGTAGTCAATATCAAACAAGATCAAGGTCAAAGGTTGCTGTTCGCGCTCTAGCCTCGCCCATTCCAATTCTAGCCTTTGGTTAAAACAGCGGCGATTAGCGATTTGGGTCAAACCATCAATATTAACCAAACTTTCTAGTTCTAAATTTGCCTTTCTAAGAATAGATTCGGCATACTTCATGTCAGCTTCGGCTCGTTTGCGATCACTAATTTCAAACACCACAAAACCAACCGCAACGGGAATATCATCGAGATCGAAAATTGGGAAATAGGATGATAGCCAAGTTTGCAGAGTTCCTTCTGGGTTATATAGATTACTAGCATTTTCTTGATTTAAGAGCGGCTTTCCTGTCTTAAAAACCTCACTAAGAGAAGCTTCAATCTGTAAACTTAAATCGGGGACGATCTCTTGGGCGCTCCTACCCAGACAGTCATCAATATCTCTTTGGTAAATTTCTGCTAATAATGGATTGATCCTTATATATCGAAGTTGGCGATCGACAATCCCCATCCCCACAGGAGCCGAAGCGAAAAACCCGCTCAGTTGAGCTTTACTTTGTTGCAGTTCCTTAGTGCGCTCAATTACTTGTGTTTCCAGACTCTCCATCGTCTGCTTCAGCGACAACTCCGCTTCTTTCCGTTCGTCAATTACCGCAGAGAGAATGAGTGATGTCAGCGAAAAAACGGCGGTAAAAGATTGCAACAGCAATAATGATTGATTGGGAGAATTCTCGATATAGAGTCCATGCCCTCTAGCTGTGGATAAAATTGCAATTAGGGAAACAAGACTTACCAATAGACTCGCAAAAAAACTACCATAGCGAAAAACCGTCCAGATCAGAATGGGTAGGAGCAAATACGCCAATGGATAGCCTTTTAAAAAGCAAATCCAACTAACGCATAAAAACACAAATAGGACTAAGGTAATCTCGAGCCATCGGTGTTCATTTGGCTGAGATAGGTTTTTCCATAACAATATAGTTGGCGTAAATATTAAATGCGGAAGCGCACTCCCCAACCACCATGTCACCCAGCTAATACCATAGCCATGCCATTTAATAACTCCCGCAACGCAAAGACTGGTAACCCCTAAACTCGCCGACACCATCGGCGCAAAGACCGCCGCCGCAATATACAAAACTACGGTATTAACATGACTAAAAATATCTTGATGCCTTGCGTATTTTTTGATCCAATAGGTAGCAAGCAATGGCTGGAGAACATTGGCACAGGCACAGCATGTAAGAACTATTAAAAAACTAAAGACTGGTAGAGGCGGATTGACTTTGAATAAACCGAGCGTAAGTGCGTAGGTAGACCCACAGATAATTCCTAAAATAGCCCGATTGCCTAGTAGGTACACTAGGGCTAATGTCATCCCTGAGGGAAACCAAACTGAGGCAACAGTGGCAGGTAAAGTGGCAAACTCATGACTGAGCCTGACACCCATAGCGTAGGCAATCGCTACAAGAAGATTAAAAATTACAAATCGAATAGTTCTCTTCTGAAATAACCGATTGCCTTTCATGTAATGCACTATAAATTATTAGGCAATTTTTATTTTACAGGTTACATAACTTCTTTCAGCATCCAAAATCCAGCAAAATGCTCCTCTTCGGCATTAGTTTGGATCGCCAAAAAATGAAAACCCTGAGACTTTTGCTTAGCCTTCTCAAAGTCAGCCCCCTGAGCGATCGCTAATTTATCTTTAGGAGCTTGCAAATTTGCTAAGACCCAACGCGCATCAGCACTTGCCTCCAACTGCATTTGGGTGCGATCGCCTAATAAATTCCGCTCAAACTTGATAAATACAGGATCGACTCCCGACATCCAAGCTGCCAAAGCCGTCGCCCTAGCAGAGATTATAATGATTCCCGCCACAATTGTGTCAGGATCGAGATGGCTGACATCCAGAAGTTCGCTGAAATCCATCGACCATTCCTTTGCCTCTGCAAAATCGCTTGCCTTGAGGGATACGGATATCCATTTTTCACCCATGAGGGCATCGGGAACGGGTTTGGGATCTTGCGCGGCTAATACTTTTAAGGGTAGAGGATTGGGATCGACAGCCTGAAATCCATCGCGATTGGGATAAATACTCGCCATTCTCTCCGCTAACCATGCGGACATCGTAAACACTCGCCGCGAAGCCTGCCCCGTAATCCCAGCGAGTTTGCAGCCTCGCATAATAATATTGGTCATGCTAGGACGGAAAAAGCGAATCTTTATTGGAGTCTGTCCATTAGTGGCGACACAGTCGGTGAGTTGCTTAGCTAGCCATTCTGAGTTCACTTCCGTAGATGGACATTCGCGTACCCATTCAAACTGTCGATCGCGATCGCAGATCAGCAGTTCCCACACTTTCTTATTATTGGCATCCAGTAAGGGACGGGAATAAAAATCTAACTCCCAAATTTTCGACATAAGTTACTTTTTGCTTTGGTTTGATTATTTTGACTTTTTTCATGGTATCGCGATCGTTACCTCTAGATTTTTTTAGGTATAGCTACCGTCACTTGAATTAGGACAAATCAAAAACCAAGAATTAATTGGCGGCGCGAAGCGCCGCCAATTAATTCTTGGTTTTTATGTCCTAGTACAGTTGGCGACAGCTATATTCGGTTTTGGCTGGATAGCCCTTGGAGAATAGCAAACGACTTGATGAAATTGCCAACAATAGTTTTACAATCTCAAAATCGTACTTAGATACCTACGAATGGCTAGATACAATGCAGGAAAACCATGAGGGAATAGACTTCAAACCAGATGCTTCGATCGAGAAACAAAATTCTGAAATTGCGCCCATCGAGAACATTAGCTTATTTATCAATCCAGCAAAAACCAAGGATAAGGCGAGCGACGACAAGACCAAACAAATTTTCGTCACAGATGATTCAGTAGCTGCCACGCAACTATTTTTGTATTAAGTAGCTGGGCATAATTAAAAACCCTAAAACCTATAGCGGACGCTGCGCGTCCGCTATAGGTTTTAGGGTTTTATGTTTATAGCTATATGCACTTAAATCAGGAAATCAAACCCAATAGAGAGTGGCGGCGCGAAGCGCCGCCACTCTCTATTGGGTTTGATTTTTGTCCTAACATTACTGACTATAGCTATAATTGCGCCCAGTTACTTAGCGACCATCATATTAACTACCGTAGCCAAGCAAATTACCCATGACAGATCCTGACACCATCATCTATCCCACAATTGATTTATTTAGCTACGACCTTGCGGAAGGACTAGGACAAAGCGAAGATGAGAGCAACCAGAATCGCAATAAATTTTGGCGGAGAATAAATGTTGGGCAAATGACAGCAGATCAGTTAGCAGATGTCATCAAAATTGAATCAGAACTTTCAGACTACATTGAGCTACTTGGTAAAGATTGCAAAGAGTTTGACTACCCCCTGAATGGGTTTTACTATCCAGTTAAACTCAACGATACCTATGCTTTACAGGTGCATTGCGCCATCGATCTCACCCATAAAGATCGCGATGATCCATCACTTAAGTATGCTCCTCGCCATATCCCCAGTTTCCAAAAAATTCAAGAAAATATTGTTAACAATCTTCATGGTAGTCAAACTAATCAACCAGATAACCACATCGGTCAAACTTGGTTTGTCTGGGGACAGCTTGCTTTTGCTGACCAAAAGGCAAGTGATGCGGCGAAAAGAATTTACGGACATTTAAAAATTTTCGACAACTCAAGCTGGGAAAAAGATCTGAAAACCGAAATCAACCCCTCTGCACCTAAGCTCCTAGGCGCAGAATGCTTTGAGCTATGGCAACTACCAAGCGATCGCGGCGATCTCAGTCAAAACAAACATCTCTTAATTTGTATCTTTCCCCATGAATTAAATATTCTAGATATCAGCCAGACCCTCTCCAAACTTTATCCCAGCTTAATGCGTTTATTTTTGTATCGCCACAAAATTATTTGGTCATACCACCTAAGTCGTCAGCATAAAAGTGAGCTTAAAAACCAAGTCCAAAAAATTCAAACTGCCATCGCCTTATTAGCCAATCAAGATCATTCATCTCAAATAGATCTGGCGCAACTCCAGCAAAGCTTGAAATCAAACCTCAACTTGATGAACACCTATGTTCAAGAACTTATCTATCTAGAATCTCAAAAAAATACTATTGCAACGAATCTGGAGAACTACCAAAATAAACTCAGACGATTAGAAAATCACGAGGAAGATATTGATATTCCCTTTTTAGAGAAATTTGCAACCATCGTCACAAAGAAGTATATCCCCCAAATTATTGCGGATATTACCAACCTCAGCCCCAATCAAAAATTCTTAGAAAACTCTATTAGAAATATTGAAGGCATTATTAGCCTTGAACAAACTCGAAGCGAGCGTAGTCTTAACCAAAGCATCTTCGCCGTTGGTACGGGTTTAGGAACAAGTCAAATCACTGTCAATATCCTCACGGCTCAATTTCCTGTCAATGCCATTGCGACAAAATCGAATACGCTTTTTTTAATTTACATGGTGGCAGCCTTTTTAGGGAGCATCGTAATTGGTGGACTTTCTGGGGGTGGGGTCTGGTGGTGGCTGCATAGGCGATCGCGTAACTCTAAAAATCCGTAATACCAAAGCTCAAAATGGCGTTGCCATTTTGAGCTTTGGTATTACGTTGTTATACCAATTCACGAAAGTGTGACAACACTTTTGTGAATTAAACACCAAACCCAGTAAGGTTTTGAGATTCCCAAAATGGCGTTGCCATTTTGGGAATTGGTATTATATAGGGCGATCGATCGCAAATCAATTCATCCAAAAAAAGTACAAAAAAGAGGTGCAAACATTGTTTGCACCTCTTTTGAAGAAATAAATTTAATTATGATTGGACAATCACTTTTCCTTGCATACCAGCACCACGGTGTGGTGAGCAATAGTAAGAGAATTCTCCAGCTTCATTAAAGGTTGACTCTAACTCAGCCTTAGGCTTTTGAGCCAACTTCTTGTGAGAGAGTTCTGCATGACCATCAAACACAATATTGTGGGGGAAAGCTTTGTTGTTAACCCACTTGACCGTATCGCCAGCTTTAATTGTCACCACTTTAGGATCGAATACAAGCTGACCGCTATCGGAACCCATCTTAACGGTAATGACATCAGCCGCAGCAGGAGATGCTGTCATGAACAGGCTACCAACAACAAACAAAAGGCTAGCGATCGCTAGACCTAGCTTTTTCGCAAAGGAAGAAATATTCATAAATTAACTACCGACTAAAATTCAACTTAACTCGCATTAATTCGACTCGACTCGAACTAAGGCTAAAACACGTAGAGAAAACCAGAAAACACATAGAGAAAGCTAAAGTAATAGCTTTTTGACAAATTATGACGCATTACTACGTACATTATTTGTTTAATAGTATATCTTTCCGCCGCCCCAGCCGATACCTTTGACCTTAGGTTCGTAAAGAATATAACCAGCAATTAGCTTGAGGTCATTGTCGGTGAGCCCACGCATGACGGGGAAGATATCAGTACTCTTGAGGCTAGGGTGAACGTCGTAAATTTCAGTTACGCCATCATAGGTAGTGGGCTTCTTCATGAAGTCCACCAGTCCCAACACATTATTACGCGCTGGATATGCCCCAGCAAGGGAATCAGGGGCTAGATTGACG
Organism: Pseudanabaena sp. UWO310; assembly: GCF_006861605.1. Taxonomy (NCBI): domain Bacteria; kingdom Bacillati; phylum Cyanobacteriota; class Cyanophyceae; order Pseudanabaenales; family Pseudanabaenaceae; genus Pseudanabaena; species Pseudanabaena sp. UWO310. The sequence continues at coordinate 25,282 of NZ_SELU01000041.1, forward strand.
TTAGGATTGGTAAAGGTGGCTCCACCGAGGTGACAGGTGGCACAGGCATTAGAAAATAATTTCTTACCCTTAGAGATGTCCTTTTGCGTTAAGACAATATTTGTAGTTTCATTGAGGGGGACTGTACGCAGTTCGATCGGAATATCGGCTGCATTGACGCTGGATGTGAAAAGCTGAAAGGTAAGCATCACGAAGGCGATCGCCACCGCTAGATATTTAAAAGAATTTTTGTTCATAATTACGGACATAACTTAATTTATCTAAGTTTATCTAAAAGAATTTCACCTAATCCCAAAGATTTATTGCGACTTTGCAATCACGATAAGCCTTTGGGGGTTTTAGAATTTTGGGCTGCGGATGCCATAATGACAGCCTTTGCATCTTCCAAAGCAAGTTTGGTTTCTGCGTCTTGGTAAGCGATCCCAAGGCGATCGCATAGTTTAAATACATCCTCAATACTGAGTTTGTAGTCCTCGGCGATCTCAGCGATCGAATAGTCAGCAAAGCCCATAACAATACTCGTATCTAGTTAATTCTAGAGATGTTTGTGCTATTTTCTCATGCAAGCAACCGAAAAAGTAAAGTCGGCGCAAAGCACCGACTTTACTTTTTTGTTTTGGGATGTAATTTAAGCGATCGCCGATCCGTCAATCACATCTTGCCAACGCCCGTTACCGACAGCCCTGATCGCTTCGGGTAAATGGATCGCACCCGTGTAAATGGACTTACCCACGATCGCCCCTTTCACGCCGACCGATTCCAGTGACAATAGGTTTAGTAAATCAGCGATCGAACTAATGCCACCTGAGGCAATTACAGGCACATCAACATTTTCAGCAAGTTGGCGCAAAGCTTCAATATTTGGACCTTGCATCGTACCATCACGATAAATATCTGTATAAATAATTCCCGCTATACCGACAGAAGCCATCCGCTTGGCAAGATCTACCGCCATTACTTCCGAAGTTTCCAGCCAGCCTCTCGTTGCTACTTTACCGTCACGAGCATCAATGCCAATCATGATTTGTTCGGGAAATTCTGCACAAATCTCCGCAATTAGCTGAGAATTTTCTACGGCGGCTGTGCCCACGATGACGCGACTGACCCCTGAATTGAGGACTGATAAAATACTTTCGCGATCGCGCAAACCACCACCCATCTGCACTCGCATCGGAATTGAGCGGGCGATCGCCTCAATTACCTTTAGGTTTTGAGGTTTGCCTTCCTTTGCACCATCTAAATCAACTACATGTAAATACTTAGCGCCTTGACTGTACCAGCGTTGGGCAACCTCTACAGGGTCTTCACCAAATACTTCTGACTGTTGATAATCCCCCTGATAGAGCCTGACACAGCGTCCATCTAAAATATCAATTGCGGGAATTACATCCATAATTTTTACCTACGATCCCAGAAGTATAATTTTAGCTAGATTTAGCGATCGCGGTATAGTACAAATCAAGGAAATCCAGTTTTGCTTCTTAAGTTTGTCCTTTAGCTAGTCCCTATGAAATTGCCAAAGCAGTCAGTATCCTCAAAATTAATGTCCATTGGCATCGTCATTAGCGGTGCTTTTTTGCTGATGGCGATCGTCACCCCCCTGTTACAAGCCGTAGGAATTTTGACCGATCCGACGGAATTTCTCAGCAATCCTATTCATGAGCCACCATCGCTACAACATTGGTTTGGCACAGATTTACAAGGACATGATGTATTTACGAGAACGATCGCGGGGGCGGGCGTAGCATGGCAGGTGACGATCGCTTCGACAGTGATCAGTTTAGCGATCGGCGTGCCCTTGGGGATGCTGAGTGGCTATAAGGGTGGATGGCTCGATCGCGGTTTAGTATTTCTGATGGATGCGCTTTACACCCTGCCCAGTCTGTTGCTATCGCTGACGATCGCTTTTGTGGTCGGTACTGGCATCTGGAATGCAGCGATCGCGCTCAGCGTCGCCTATATCCCCCAATATTTTCGAGTCATCCGCAACCAAACTGTGAGTACCAAAACCGAGGTTTATATCGAAGCCGCTCAAGCGATCGGTGCGGATACAAAAACCATTCTCATTAAATATCTCGCCCCCAACGTCATCCAAAGCTTGCCCGTAATCTTCACCCTCAACGCCGCCGATGCGATTCTGACGATCGCGGGTTTAGGATTTTTAGGTTTAGGTATTCCTGAAGATGTGCCTGAATGGGGTCACGATCTCAAGCAAGCTCTCGATGCGCTCTCGACTGGCGAAAATATCTGGTGGACAACAATTTTCCCTGGATTGGCGATTACTTTAATGACGATCGGTTTATCGCTAGTAGGTGAAGGCTTGACTCAGAGATTTAGTAGCAAGAAAACTGAGAGCTAACTACATCTTGCTATAATCTTGATTGAAATTGTTTAAGTACAGTGCGGTATTTTATGGTTACAACAGTCCTGAAAGATAGCATTGCCATAGCGGAACAGCAAATTGAGGATAGAAGGCAAGAAATCGACTATGACACTAGAGAATTTACAATAGAGATCATAGTCAATAAATATTTAGAGAAGGATGATGATGATTCCAGTGAAATTTATGTGCCTGAGTATCAAAGGGAATTTGTATGGGATATCACTCGTCAATCTAGGTTAATTGAATCTATTGTTCTTGGTTTGCCCATTCCTCTGCTATTCGTGGCTGAAATTAAAGAATCTGGAAATCTGGAAATCGTTGATGGCTCTCAGAGAATCAGAACTCTTGCAGCCTTTATAAGCAACCAATTGCGATTAAAAAACCTGAGAACATTAGATTCATTGAATGGTTTCTACTTTAAAGATTTTGCACCATCACGTCAGAGAAAGTTTAAGAATACTCCTATCAGAATGATTGTTCTTTCAGACAAAGCTAATGAAGGAGTCAGAAATGATATGTTTGATCGAATTAATACTAGTAGCCTTGACCTAACTCCTATGGAAACTAGAAAAGGAGTATATAGAGGTGATTTTATTGATTTTGTTTTTGAATGTTCAAAGCATGAAACTTTTATCAGTCTTTGTCCAATTTATAAATATTTCCAGAGTAGAAATGAAGAAGCTGAGCTTGTTTTAAGGTTTTTTGCATTTTCAGAAACCTATCCAGAATTTCGTCTCTCTGAAGTAAAAAATCATCCTGATCTTGAGCGAACAGGAGTAGCTAGATTTCTTGACGAATATGTTATTTGGAAAAATAGCAAGTTTACAAATGAAGAAAAAAGCCAAAAACTACATAACTTTGAGCAAATGTTGTCTTTTGTAGAAAAGACATTCCCAAGTGGATTTAGAAAGTATCATAATTCGGATTCAACTCCGCGCCCTTACTTTGAGGCTATCTCAGTTGGTTCTTACTTAGCGCTACAACAAAAACCTGATTTAGCCGTTAGAGGTTTATGGCGAGATGATGAGAAGAATACTCAAGCACATTCTTTCTCTATTCCCATTGGTCGCTATCAAACCCATAAGCCTGAGAATATGCAGCAGAGAATTGACTATGTTAAGGAGAAGCTTCTTAGCCATAGTATATGAAAGAATTTATAAGGGACTTTCACAAACGAGTAGCCGAAATTGATAAATACTTTGAATTGGTAGATAGAATTGAACAGCTTGGGGCTTTTTCTACTAATTCGATAACTTTTCCTTCGGGCAATTACAAGGTTGACAGCAATCTCCAAAAAATCCTGAAATCTAATTGCTATTTACTCCTGTACAACTTAATTGAGTCTTCTATTAGAAATGGGATCAATGCAATTCATGATGCAATTTCATTTGATAAGCTTACCTACCAGGATTTAAGCCCAAAAATCAAGATGTTATGGCTATCAAATGATTGTAGCAAAAGCTTCGTTGATTCTAAGATCAGAAAGGAAACTATAGCGAAAAACCTCCAAGATGTAATTAATGCAGTTATAGATGGTGAAATCGTTGAATTAGAGCCAATCACCAATATCCCAATATTTGGAAAACCCAACGGAAACCCAAACGCTAAGGCTATCAAAAAGCTTATAGATATGTATGGCATTCCTGTAAATCCAGAAATTCCTCATGATACCCTTAACTTTATAGTTAAGATACGATGCGATCTGGCTCATGGAAATCTTTCATTTAGCGATGCGTCAAATGAGATTATTTGGAATAAATCAGTCAGTACTACTGATAGTAAACAAAAAATATACAGATACTTGCTTGACGACAAAGAAAATGTAGTTAAGTACTTAACTCGTATGCTGCAAGACATTGATAGCTATATTGATAGCAAAGGATATAAATTGTAGAGTGATCGCCGATCTTGTAGTGAGATTACTTGGAGGACTACTTATGAGTGTTGATTCTCAATTAGCTGAAAAGGGTTTAGACGCTAAAGCTTTAGAAAAAAATAGATTGCAAAGAATTGCAGAAAAATATAGATTGCAAGGATTTGAAGTTGTAATCGAGCCTTCTAAATCCTTGATTCCTTTTGACTTAGGAAATTACTGTCCAGATCTTATTGCGAGAAAGGGATTGGATGAAGGTTACATAATTGAACTTAAAAACTCAATTGCTAAAATCTCAGTCGATCGCTATCGAGAGATTGCCGAAATAGTAGCTCAGCATCATGGTTGGCGATTTTTACTGATAACTGGAGAAGATATATCTTCAGATGATCCCAAAGATGATAGTGAATTGCTGACTTGGGAACAGATGTTGCAACGTCAAGAACAGGCTCAAAAATTTTTAGCGATCGGAGAAGTAGAAGTTGCCTTTTTGTATTTATGGGGAATTTTGGAAGCGGCTATGCGTCGTCAATCTAAGCAAGTTGCAATTCCGATAGAACGGTTTCCTGCCAATTCTTTAATTAATCATCTATATTCTCAAGGTGAGCTTTCGATGGAGCAGTTTGATCAAGTGAGAGTAATTCAAACTGTACGCGATCGCCTTGTACATGGTTATCAAATGTCTAAGCTTGATGAACCTACAAAACAATTGCAAATGCTTGTTAATGAGTTAATTAAAATGTGGAAGATCTAAATCTATAAATTCAGGTGAATTTTTTAGCTAATGACTTGGAGTTTCCGATGCATGAAGTCCTCGAACAAGGTAGAAGTGGCATAGAAATCATGCTGAGAGACGAAGATGGTAATTTATTGCCAGCCAGCATTGATACAGGTTCTCGTGATTGGACGGATACGGATGGTCGTCATACTGATTGCATTATCAAGTTATCTTGGGCTGGTGGTGTGATTGAAGAAACGGATTGGAACTATTTTGCATCATTTAAGAAAGTGAGAAAACGGCTTGCGACTCATAGTCTTTTACCCATGTGTTATGGAGCAAGTCGGCGAGTCATACTAACTGGGATGGCTGTAGATATGGGCTTAGGGCAGAAGATATGGCGGGTAAATCAAGATGATGAGATGTATCACCCCCTCGTAGGCATTTTTAAGACAGGAGAAGATGTAGAGCCTGTCAGCGTTGAAGAGCAAGAGAAGTTCCAAGCAGAATGGTGGAAGCGAAAACAAGAACAATTAGCGAAATAGAACAACCCAGATGCAATCGGCTAGAGGGATTGAGCTATAAATTAGTATAGTGCGATCGCCGATCAAGTTAGGATGGGTTAATGAAATGTAGTGCACCTTTTTAAGGTCAATACAAATGAACCTTTTACATAACAAATATTGGGTTGCAAGTAATATTTTCACAGGAACGGTGATGGGACTCGATTATTCAAATGGCTGTGTGAATTTTCGCGATATCGGGGAATCCCTTGAACTAATTACGGGCACGTCCATTTTCCCAAAGAATAAGCTGTTCCGTGGCGGCAAAATTGATTTCGTAAAACATGCTACAACGATTCAAAACCCCGCAACAATTCTCAACCTTCGACGAGGTCAAGACCCACAATGTCTTCCAACAATCTATGCTCATTTCCCTGCATCTAATGACCTTGAAAAATACGAAACATCCAACCGCAAAGTACGCCGTTGGCTGAACGATGTTGTCTCATACTTAAGCAAACCTGACACACAGTTCCCCTTATTGATACACTGTACGTCAGGCAAAGATCGAACTGGCGTTGTCGTGGCAGCCATATTGATGATCGTTGGGATTGACCGCACAACAATCATTGAAGAGTACCTTCTAAGCGAAGGCGAAGTTCACCCCAGATGGATTGAAATGGCTCTTGATGGCATCGCCGATCCTAAGAAGTATTTCCATCGTGTTGATTTACAAGCATTAGTACATCGGCTCGCAAAATGAGCAACACAACAAACCTTTGCACATTAAGTTCAAGGATGTTTACAGGCAAGCGTTCAATTCATTCATTTAACTCCTTCTTATAGCAACTAATACCCAATCACAAAATGGCTACGCCATTTTGTGATTTTAAAACCCTTGCTAGATTTGGGTTTTAATTCCCAAAAGTGTAGCCACACTTTTGGGAATTGGGATAAGGTTTGCTCAGGACATAAAACCCTAAAGACGAATGGTGGTGCGAAGCGCCACTATTCATCTTTAGGGTTTTGATTCGTCCTCACTATCTCTTACGTTGATATAAAATCAATTTATTACATTTAATCTTTCTTGCTAAAGTGACTGATTTACCCGCTTTAAATAATGTTTATGGATATCTTCACTCAAAGACAGGCTTGCGAGATATAGCCAAGGTACTGAGAAACTACTTAGGACTATCAGAAAAACAAATTTATATTTATAGAAGTCAATTTGATGGAAATGAGACTCTAAAAATTAGAATGGAAACCTGTGAACTTGAAACACAAAGTCTAGAAGAAGGAGATAAATGGCTATTCAATGGCGCTGTAGCAGGAGATATTGACTCGATTAAAGCGACACTTAAGGAAATATGCGATCCATTAACGCGCAAAGGATATGAAACTAATTTTGAAATCTATGATGAAAATTTTGAATTCCTCTCTAGCTATCCTTGATGATTATTGCTTAAAGTCCTGCAAGGTGCGATCGCCGATCTCGCAAGATGAGTTAATAGAATGCGGCGATCGCCACTCGCTCAAACTTGCTGGTATTAACGCAGCACTAAAACGCATTGATTGGCGGCTTCGTCACCAATCCCATCTCAAGAATCGTAATTTAGTCCCGTTATGGTTATTAACGCTTGACTGACACTTGACTGACACTTGCGGGGGGCAGATTGCGTTATTCAGGCTCAAGGGGAGCCATTGTTAACCCTGCTTGCTTTAGCTGGGCATGATAAAGTTCAGCTTGTTCCATTGGACCAACCCAGACGATCGCTAAACCTTCAAAATGAACTTGATTGGTTAATTCCCAAGCCATCTGCTCGGTCATGTTGGGGATATATTTCATCAAACAATTCGAGACATGCTCGAAGGTATTGAAATCATCGTTTAGCACAATGACCTTATATTTCGGGTAAGGCTTGCGTACTACTTCCCGCACGGTGTCTTTAACTTTTTCGGGGGTTTGAACAGCAGCAAATATAGCCATAATCTCAACTAACGCTTTATACCTTAATTATCTCAGATAATTTTATAAAAGGTGACAGAATCGTCCCTTAGTTAAGTAGCTAGGCATAAGTAAACTTAAAACCTAGAAGAGCATACCGCCCGCTGCGCGGGCGGTATGCTCTCTGGTTTTGGTTTTTAATTATGCCTAGCTACTTACATCTCTCTGAATCCCCAAATCTGAATCCTTAAAATCGCTGTAGGATAGACTTAGTTGCTCCTCTGACCTTACAACATGACTGCGATCGCCCCTATCCCCAATATTTCCTCAGCGCAAACCCAGATTATTGATTGGCAAGCGATCGCTAACGCTTTTATTGCGATCGTCGGCGATCGCTATGTTGTGCGCACTCGCGAAGAGTTAATCGCCTTTGAATGTGACGGACTGACCAGCTACAAACAACAACCCGCGATCGTCGTTTTGCCCCTTACTACCGAGGAAGTTTCAGCCGTGGTGAAGGTATGCGATCGCTATCGACTCCCCTTTGTGGCGAGAGGTTCGGGCACGGGTTTATCAGGTGGGGCATTGCCCTTGCCTGACTCAGTGCTAATCGTCACCTCGCGCATGAAAAAGATTTTAGCTATTGACATGGAAAATCAACGGGTAGTCGTGCAACCAGGAGTCATTAATAACTGGGTGACTCAGGCTGTAAGCGGTGCAGGATTCTATTATGCGCCCGATCCTTCCAGCCAGATCATCTGTTCCATTGGTGGTAATGTGGCAGAAAACTCAGGTGGAGTTCATTGCTTGAAATATGGAGTGACCACCAATCATGTCCTCGGCGCAAAAATTGTCCTTCCCGATGGCGCGATCGCCGATATTGGCGGCAAAATCCCTGAGAGCCCTGGCTACGATCTCACGGGGCTATTTGTCGGCTCTGAAGGAACCCTCGGAATTACCACAGAAATCACACTCAAGATCCTGAAATCTGCGGAATCAATTCAAGTACTCCTCGCCGATTTTACCAGCGTCGAAGCCGCAGGAGCGACCGTATCCAATGTGATCGGAGATGGTATCATTCCTGGAGGAATGGAAATTATGGATAACATGAGCATCAATGCCGTCGAGGACACTGTCGCCACCAATTGTTATCCCCGCGATGCGGCGGCAATTCTCCTAATTGAAATTGATGGATTAGAAATAGAAGTTGCCGAGAGTGCCAAACGAGTGGAAGCAATTTGCTATCAAAATGGGGCGCGAAATGTGACTACAGCGATCGACCCCGAACAAAGGCTCCGTCTTTGGAAGGGTAGAAAGGCAGCTTTTGCGGCGATGGGTCGCCTAAGCCCCGACTATTATGTTCAGGATGGGGTAATTCCGAGAACAAAGCTTACTTATGTATTGCAAGAAATTGAGAAGCTCAGCGAGAAATATGGTTATCATGTAGCGAATGTGTTCCATGCTGGCGATGGTAATCTGCATCCTTTGATTTTGTATAATAATGCGGAAGTTGGCGCTCTCGAAACTGTGGAAGAATTAGGTGGTGAGATTCTGAAACTATGCGTGCGCGTTGGCGGTAGTATTTCGGGCGAACATGGCATTGGGGCAGATAAAAAATGCTATATGCCAGAGATGTTTAGTCCGTCGGATTTGGAAACTATGCAATGGGTGCGCAATGCCTTCGATCCTAAGGGCATTGCCAATCCTACGAAGATTTTGCCAACTCCCCGTACCTGTGGTGAAGGGGCAAAGCCCAGCCACGATGCTAAGTATAAGATGATGGAACGTTTTTAGGAATATTTGTAAGCAGTTAAGCATAATTAAAAACCGAAACCAGAGAGCGTACCGCCCACTACGAGGGCGGTACGCTCGTCTAGATTCTACTCAAAAAAGTTATGGATTTTTGCGAAAATGCTTTGCCTCTACTTTTTGATTAGTTCTATTCCTAGTTTGCCACCGATTTCGAGAACGTTATTGGTGAAGTCGGTTATACCTGCGATCGGGGTGGCGATGACTGTAGCGGCAGTGAGTAAAGCTAGTAGACGTTTTTTGAGTTTGGGAAGACTGCGTTCTTTTTCTGGTTTTTGAATTTCGGCTTCTACGTCATCAATATCGATGGTGATGTCTTCGCGGATGTCTGGTGGAAACTGGGCAGCAGTTTGGCGCAGGGTGCTGATGATTTGGAGAAGTTCCGCTACGCTTGCGCCACTTGTTTGACTGAAGTTTGAGGCTTGTTGACGGGCATTGTCTTTGACTTCGTTAGCGAAGTTGGCGATATTTGCGCCTTGAAGATTGTTATTAAATTGTGTGCCAATTTTATCGCCTGTAACTTTGTCACCTGCGATGTTGTCTCCTGAGCCGTATTGATTAATGTTATTTGGCATAGGTTTGTAATGGAGTTTTAGGAGTTGATGGGCGTGTAAGGCTTGAATGGCATAGGTTTGACCGTCATCATCGCTAAATTCGATTTCGTAGACTTCGGGAGCAAGGATTTCGACGATGGTTCCGACTTGTCCTGATTGTAAGCGATGTTGGGGGAGGTCGTTTTTTAGGGCAACGATATCGAATAGATTGAGTTTAGTTAGTGTGAGCATTGGCTTTATCTAGAAGTATAACAGGTTGAAATTTAGAAGATATTTTGTAGGGGCAGAGCATTCCTGCTGATATCTCTCGGTCTTTCAGTTGTTGTCATACAGGAATGCTCTGCCCTAAACCTTGGCGATTTATACCAAATCACAAAATGGCTACGCCATTTTGTGATTTTAAAACCCTTACTGGGTTTGGTTTTCAATTCCCAAAAGTGTAGCCACACTTTTGGGAATTGGTATTACAGGGATATCGAAGAGGGTTGAGCATTTGCAAATAGAGAAACTTGTTAAACATTAAAAATTGTGGCGCAAATGCTCAACCCCTACGCCTCAAATTTATTACCTTCCACCTCATCACCTGCAAAATTATCACCTTTTCCATATTGATTGTAAATCACCTGTTTTTCTATGTAATCACCTCTGATCACTTTTTGACGAGATTCTAATGATTCATAGCCGTCTAGTAATTGACGTAAATCGAGCTTTAGTTTTAGTTCGCCAATGATTTTTTTGGTTTCGCCCATTGCTTCAAGTCCGAGGAGTTCGGTGTATTTGAGTGGATCGTGGTGGGGATGGTTGGGGACAGGAACCCATTCGGTAATTTCGAGATTGGGGAGGGTGTTGTGGATTCTTTTGAAGGTATCGCGGAGAATGCCGAGAAAGAGGCGACGGGTTTCTTTGCGACCGCTAATGGCGATGAAGATTTTCTTGTCTTCGGGATCAGCTTTGATACGGGCGATGTTGTAGGTTTCGTTGTTTTCTTGGTATTGCAACATTACGCCACTGCGCCAGTAGGTGTGGTTGTGGATGCGATCGTGAGTGATGACGATGAAGCGAGAGATGATGCTTTCAGGGAGAACTTTGTAATGATATTGAAATTCGAGGGTTTCGCCTTCTAGTCTGGTTTCGTCTGGTTGGTCTTTTGGCAATAGTCCCGCGATTAGGAATTGGGGTGGATGGCAGTTTAGAGCAAAACCAAGCTCGAATTCTTTCATTAATTCGATGAGGTAGGTGTGGCGCTTGGTAGGGTATCGTTCTGAATCGAGGATGCGAGTTAGGTCGTCGGGGGTGAAGATGCCTTTGGTTTTGAGGTTTTCATCGCTGAGCAGGGCATAGATGCCTTCTGTCACCCAGCTTGGTTTGAGAACATTGGTATCCTTGAGAATGGGGTGATCGCGGAAGTTGAGAACTAAGCCGAGACGATGGAGCAGGTCGATCAGTTGTTCTTGGTTTTGTTCTTCAGGGATTTTATTTTCGTGACAAATGTTGAGATAGCGATTGTAGGTAATAAAGTCTTCGGGCATGGATTCAAGTTGTTGTTTGACTTCAAACCATGTCAGGGGCAGAAGGTCATAGACTTCTTTGAGGTTGCCGACTTGCCTCAAAATTGCGGCGCGAAGTTCATCAATACCTTCGTTCTTTGAGCAGGAGGTTTCGATGATCGCTTGGATATTGGGATATTTTTCGCGCAGTGCTTTGCGGTTAATGTCGAGGGGTTGTTCGTCTTTTTTGTTGCCAACAATAATCACGGGGGACTTGCCACCAAAGCCTTCGATCAGTTTTAGCCAATATTCGATGCGGTTCTCTTCTTCGCTAGTGCGACAGTTGCAGACGAGGAGATAGAGGCTACGCTTGGTTAGGAAAAACTGATGGGTAGCATGATAGATTTCTTGTCCGCCAAAGTCCCAAACATTGAGGCGAATATCTTTGCTATTGACTTCCACATTCCAAGTTTCAACATTAAGTCCATCGGTTTGAGCTTGATTTTTATCCCACTGATCGCGAATTAGCCGTTCCATTAAAGATGTTTTGCCAACGCTGCCTTGTCCGATCAATATGAGTTTAGCTTCATGTAAGGGACGACTATCTCGTAACCGTAGTTGACGTATGTAGTTAAAGATTATTTGCTTATCTTCTGGCGCATAAATTTCTGGTGTAATCGAAAGTTGATTTTTTTCTGCATAGAGTTTTGCCAATGCAAAAAATTGCTCTGCTTCTAAATAGAATTTTTCCAGTCTTGGCAATAAGATCAAAGCATCTGGAATTTCCTTGATTTGGTTTGCAGTAATATTAATCACTCTCAAACTGGATAAACTGATTATTGAGCTTGGAATTTTCTTGATTTGGTTCCAAGAAAGATTAAGCTCTACCAAATTAGATAGGCTACATACTGCTTCAGTTATTTCCTTGATTTGGTTAGAATAAAGGAAAATAGTTGTCAATTTCGATAAATTAGAGATTGTATCTGGTATTTCCTTGATTTGGTTGCCAGAGAGAGAAAGAGTTGTCAGATTAGTTAAATTACCAATCGATTCAGGAATTTTCTCAATACGGTTGGCATAGAGAAAAAGAGTTGTCAGATTAGTTAAATTACCAATCTTTTCAGGAATCTCAGTCAATCCTTTACCTGATAAATCGAGTTCCGTCCAGCCCTCACGTTCTGCTTGTGCGATTATTGCCAATAACTCTGCATCAGTCATAAATTCAAGGAAAAAGTAGAAAGGAAAAAGGAAAAACTAGAAAGTAATTATTTCTAAGCCACGATTTTTGACCAGATGTAACAACTTTAGCGCAGTTCCACTTGGGCGCTTCTGCCCGATCTCCCACTTCTGCACCGTTGACACACTCGTATTTAGCAAAGCAGCAAACACCGCCTGACTCACTCGACAAGCTTCTCGAATTTGCCTAATTTGCTCAGGTTGTAACGGTTCCACTGGCGGCAAACACAAGCGATCAAATTCCCGTAAAGTCACTTGATCCATCACACCAGCCTGATGTAGCCCCTTAGCAGTTTCATGCACCGCTTCAAGAATTGCTGATTTCTTCATTACAAATTACCTCTATTAATTCATCATTACGCTGAGCCATAGCTAAATCTTCTACTGATAGGGCAAGAAGATGGTTAGACAATTTCTTCAAAGCCTCCTCTTCCTGTTTATTGATGTTGCCGCGATCGCTCTTAGCAAAACCAAATACAAACATCCAGTGATCGCCTCTATTTGTAGCAACTAATGTCCGAAAACCTCCACTTTTACCTTGTCCAGTTCGTGCAACTCGTTTTTTGACTAATCCACCACCCAAATCTGCCTCATATAGCCCTTCCATCATTTCTCGCACAGCTAAACATAGACTAAGATTATTTAGTCCTTGCTTCCGCGCCCAACGATCAAACCAACGAGTTTTATAGATACTCATAATTTTACTATAGCACTAAGTGCTATATATTTAGTAATCATCTAATTTCGCTAGGCAATCCTTCCAGATCGTTCCCCGATAGATCGAGTTCCGTCCAGCCCTCTCGTTCTGCTTGTGCGATTATTGCCAATAGCTCTGCATCTGTCACAAGGAAAAAGTAGAAAGTAAAAAGAAAAAAATAATGGAAACTTTACGGTTTAATTATAGAAATCTCTTCATTACGGTGTTTGCGATAAATTTTGAAATCACTATCTAAAGTCATCACCGCACTATTAGCAATTCGCTCAGACATTCTCACCAAACAAGCATCCGCAAACGACATCGGCACGGACTCATAACGATCCATCAATACTCGCACATTAACCGCATCCTCTTGCAAATCAAAAGCGATCTCAATTACATTCCCTTCAATCAACTCAACTATGGCACGTTGAATATGAGGCAAATCTCGAAACAGAAAACAAGCTTCTGAAATCACCGCATCACAAGTGAATACAGGTAAATCAACCAGATCCCATTGCTTTACAGCCCATTGATGAAAGCGATCGGACTTTCTGAAATATGCAACCAAAACACCAGTATCGAGAATTACGCGCTGACTCATTTCTGACCGTAGCCTTCCATATACTTCGGGTTAAAAGAAAGATCGTCAACGCCATCTTCAACAGCACCTTCCCATTTTTTGAGTAAATCGCGAGGAGAACCTTGGGACTTTTTTGCAATTGGGCGTTCAGGTTCTTGGTTAACTTGGCAAACATCGCCCAACTCAAACGAGAGAAATTCAATAAATCGCAAGACTTGTTGCTGTTGCTCAGTTGGCAATTCCTGCATTTTACTCAAAGCCTTTTCTAACACCGTCATTTTCTGAATCCTCCTACATACTGAATTATTGACATTTTACAAGATTTTTTAGTTGTGCGATCGCAATAACTAAAAAGTGCCAATTCAAGGATAAAATGGAATAGTTTATGATGAAGCTCAAAATACTTCATAAGGGGTGCGTCCGACCTTGAATTGGCGAACTTGGAATTTACGGGATTAATTTAGCCAAGGTAATTAAGAGATGAAATACAAAAACGATATTGCTTCCAAATTTACATCTACAGACAAGCCATTATCCCTAAATCTACAAACAAGACCATTCGCCCCCATTGGCTCCCCTCAGATCGACTCTAAATCTCAAGAACGCGATCGCCATCTCCCAGTAAAGTCGATCTTCGCTGAAAATATTCTTGCTAATCAAACCACATCATCAACTCCTCCCCTACAACTACAACCTATTAACCGTCTAAAAAATCCATCAGAAAGAAGAGCAAGGATTCAGCCCAAACAGACTGAATCCCAACCGATCGCATTACTACCCAAAAAGCCAAAACATAACTCACAGGAGATCGTGACCGATGGGGGAATAACCCTTCAAGCAAAGCCAATTATGGGCGAAGCGATCAATTCTCCATTAAAAAAGCGATCGCTCCAGCGCCAAAATTCGATGGGGGAGAAAAAATTACAGAGGAAACCCGATCTGCAAAGAAGAGAAGATGTTAACGGGAGAATTGCTTCGACGGATTTAGAATCGCAGATAGTAAGGCGATCGCCTTTGCAAAATATCGTGCAACGAGATGATACGTTATCAACCCCGACCGTTGGAGGATACGGTAGTGACACGATCGAAGGAAGCGGCAATTTCTTAGAATTTCTCGATGATGCGGCAAACGCGCTTAAAACATTAAGAGATCCGAGTAAGAGTTCCATCGAAGTGGGAATTGCTGGTAGCAAGGTTGTGGGTAGTCTCACTGGCACTGTTGTAGCAGGGCTTAAAGCGAATGAAATCGAAAAAATGACAAGTTGTTTGGAAGCAATGTCTGAGGGCTTCAAAATATTTGATGCAGGCAAGGAAGTCTGGGAAGCCTTGCGTAATGTAGATTTTTGGAACGACACGACAATGCAAACCTTTGAGAATGTGGCGGTGGTTATTGGTAAGTTGGGAGATTTTATTATGGGTTCTAGCAAGATCGCTAATGCTTTTGTCAGCGCTATGGAATGGGCTACGGGAAGATTATCATCCTTTACAAAGTGGATTCCCATAAGCGAATTGATTATGAAATGCGTCAAGTTTATGGTGTCGGTCAAAAAATGGATTTTTGCTTTCACCAGCTATAAGAAATTGAAAATATTACAGGGAACTATTGACCCAAGCAAGCAAAAGCAAGTCGGCTACTTGATAGACGAGCAATGGAGTCGGCTGAAGAATGGTGCAGTTCCCTTTGCCTCAACTGGAGTAGATTTCGCCTCTGAGACTGCCAAGTATTTCCCTAGTTTGGGTATCAATGTAGCGATCGTCGCTAGTTTAGGAACTGTGTCAAAGGCGCTACCTTTAGGGCATAAAGTTTTAGCTTCGGGTTACGACTATGCTCGGCAAGGATGGCGCAATCTCATCCAGAAGTATGCGAGTACAGGCATGAGTGAATACCTTGCGGCAATAGATAAAGCCGATCTAAATAGTTTCCGAGATGGTTTAGCCACTTTCGTCTTCAATGAAAGGAATGAAGCCCATGGGATGCTTATTTTAGAATCTCTCGGATTGGGAGCACGCGTTCAGACTATGGAAGATACTAAGGCAAAAGATGCGATCGCTGAGGCGGTAAAAGATATTAAGTAGATTTTTATGCCACGAAGAGCGTACCGCCCGCTACGCGGGCGGTACGCTCTTCTGGATTTTAAGTTTACTTATGCCTAGCTACTTAGTAAACTAGTTAGCAATGCGATCGCTTAGTTTTTATGAATGGTAATGGTTTAAACTCTATAGAGTGTCTATTTGCTTGCATGAAAGATTGTGAAATGTTAGAAAATAAACAAGATGGAATTTGAGCAATGAAAATCACCCTTGATATACCTCAAGTTGAACTTGAAAAATTAATTGCTCCTGCGATCGCTGAACCACGTATTGCTCTTCATGATATAAATTGGCAGCAATACCAAACCTTCATCAATCTATTTTCTGGACATCAAAATCTACATCTAACCTATCTCAAAGGAGCATTAGAAATCGTGACACTTTCGCCAGAGCATGAAATGCTGGAAAGAATGATTGCAAGGCTGATTGCGAGATTGCTGTATGTCTATGCCGATGTCATGAATATTGACCTCTTTAGTTGCGGCTCCGCTACTTGCAAATCAGAATTAACGGCGAGAGGATTAGAACCTGATGAAAGCTTCTGTATCGGTCAGCGTCAAGAATTTCCTGACTTAGCGATCGAGATAACGGTCACTAGTGGCGGTATTGATAAATTGGAGGTTTATCAGGAATTAGGAATTACCGAAGTTTGGTTTTATCAAAATAGAAAATTTGCACTTTATCATATCAATAGCGATCGCAGTGGATATAATGCGATCGCTCAAAGCCAATTCTTTCCCAATCTTGATTTAAACCTAATGGTCGAATACATCCAACCCGATCAAGAACCTGCAATGGTTAGAGCTTGGCGGCAATTGTTAAGCAAGCAGTAAATCAACCGTCTGAAGAAAATCTCCAAACAACATTTTCCTCCTTTTTCTTGATCAGCAATTTAAAGTATGTTCCAAATCCCAATTGGAGCTTTTTCTATAGTTTCTATTTCAGAGATATTGAAATCACAATCTTCCAAATCTTCTCTTACTCTTTCATAATAGGTAAGAGTTGTTAGGAACTTTATATGTTTCTCTGTCGTATTTATATTAAAATTGCCCAATTGATTCTTGAAAAACTGATAGACAAATATAAATGTTTTTAAGATAATATCTATTTCGTCACTTTCATAAAGTTTTATAATATACGTACTAATATTTACATTACTTCCAATTTTTTTGTGAATATACTTTGTAAAAGCGACTTTAAACAAAGCGAGCAAATGGTAATAAGGAGTATTAGAAAATTTGTTAAAATCAGAAAATTCATAATTTAATATTTTGGTTAATAGAATATCAAAAATGTAATAAGCACATAACATATCCTGATAGTTAGTTAAGTCATTAAAGACCTTCTCATAGAGACCGTCTTTACTTTCTTTGTGGGATATAAAAAGTAAATCTTTCTTTGTGGTTCTAATCTGTTGAGCATTATTAAATACACCTACAGGATCTTGTAGATGATAGGCTAAATAAACATTTGCAAAAATAATATTAGAAATTATTGTAACTCCTTTATCATTTAATTCTCTCTTTATAATTTCGTCATCTTGTCTAAACTCTCCCCTCCTTTTCTCGTACCAAAATTTTGTATTATAAAAATCATTTTGAAGTCTTTCTTGAATTATGTCATTTGCACAAAAATCTCTATCCTGAACAGGATTTTGCGAATTAGTAAACCGAGTTACATTCAAGTCAAAATCTTTACCCCCTGATTTTAACAATCTCAGTGTTATTAGAATTTCTTCATCCATTTGTGCTTTTTTAGCTGGCGAAGCATTTTTATAGGATCGGTAAATGGAATAAACAGTTTGAGCACCATTAATAATTTGTAATCCATTAAGCTCAAGAGACTCGGCTTGACTTCTTATACGTGGAAATGGAGAATAAGTAATAGCAGTAATGCCATTATTATAATACCAAAAATATTCAGGATTGTCGGTAGCAGTTCTTTCAATATCTTCATTAAATTGAGATTGCAAAAGAGGGTTACGGACATTTTTATAGAACAAATAAAAACCGTATTTGTCAAATAGATTGAATAAAGTTTTTGGTCTAATTAAAAACACATAGGCATCGAAAGGCTTATCGATTCTTATATAGTTACCATTCTTTGCATTAAGTCGTTCAATTTGAATAGGAACCTTAATCTCTTGAGGGTCATAATAATTTTCAAGAGGGTTAATAGGCTCAATCTTTTTATATTTCCTATCAATATAATCGATTTTAAGACGATCAATATCAATAATTTCAACCTTTGTTCTTTCTTGACCACGTAAAAAAGATTGAATGTTATCTTCTACTTTCACATTTTTCTTGCAAAGGCATAGGAAAATAAACTTTATATCACCGTTGTTCTTCAGATGCTCATATAGCTCTTCTAACTTTTTACTTAGCTTTGGATTAACATTTTTAACATCACCACGCAATATAGTTTCAAAGTCATTTAGAGCTTTAACTACTTCACCTCTTTCTATTTCACCTTCGCATCTATTTGCATTATTCCATTTTGATTGGACTATGTAGAATACTTTATTTCCAAAGTTGTCCACACTATCAACTATTAGATCGCAAGAAGCATCTCCATCTTTAAAACCATCATTACTATTACTTGTTGTATGTCCATTAACTAGAGAGTTACTATCGGTTATGTATGGCAGATACTCAGTACGTTTAGCATAAAAATCTAAAAACCAAATTAAGAAGGCATAGGATTTTTTGTTATTTTCACCTTGGACACCTTTTTGCTTTTTTAAGAATGCATCATCCTTATATTTTTCAATAATTGCTAGTAACTCATTATCGATTAGTTGGTAGAAATCCTTGGTTAGCATATTTCTAGGGAGGTTTGATTTGTATATTGACTTATTATATGCAAATCTTGTGAGTTAACTAACCAACACTATCGCCAAAATGACCAGTGCTAAGGATATAACACTAGTCATAGATATTTTAGCAATCTAAAGTATGTTCTAATTCCCAAGGACTAATGCGAGTGCTGTAATCATTCCATTCGCGTTGCTTTAATTTGATATAGGATTGCACAAATTCTGAGCCTAATGCATCAGGCAAAATCGTATTAGCTTGCAAACATCGCAGCGCATCCAAAAGATTAGCAGGCAATTGTTTCACCGTACCAAAGGGAAGCGGATCGGTGTAGGAATTATTGTCATAGCGTTGACCTGCTTCGCGTTGGTGTTTGATGCCATCAAGACCACTGGCGATGAGAGCAGCAGGAAGAAGATAGGGATTCGCGGCTCCATCGGCGAGACGGAACTCAAAGCGACCTGCTTCGGGAATGCGAATCATGTGGGTGCGGTTGTTGCCTGTGTAGCTGATCGTGTTGGGCGACCATGTTGCGCCAGAGTTGGTGACGGGGGCATTAATCCGCTTGTAGGAATTGACAGTGGGATTGGTGAAGGCACAGACAGCTTCGGCGGAATGCAATACGCCACCGATAAATTGATAGGCTAAGCTCGATAAACCGAGTTCTCCCTTTACGTCATCGAAGAGATTCGTATTTCCTTCTAAATCCCAAATGGAGAGATGGGTATGACAGCCGTTGCCCGTTAGGTGTGGGAATGGTTTCGGCATAAAGGTGGCGCGGAATCCATGCTTTTCAGTGATCGCTTTGACCATATATTTAAAAAAGGCATGGCGATCGGCTGTGACCAAAGCATCGGCATAAGTCCAGTTCATCTCGAATTGACCATTCGCATCTTCATGGTCGTTCTGATAGGCTCCCCAACCCATCGCTAACATCGCATCGCAGATTTCAGCAATGATGTCAAAGCGGCGCATCAGGGCTTGTTGGTCGTAGCAGGGCTTGCTAGCGCGATCGCTTAAATCAGAAATATCCGTACCATCAGCAGAGAGCAGGAAATACTCGCATTCCACCCCCGTTTTCACGCGATAGCCGAGGGCTTCCGCTTGGCTGAGGGCTTGCTTAAGAACATAGCGTGGGGCTTGTTTGACGGGTTCGCCATTCATGTAGAGATCGGCAGGCATCCAGCCAATTTCGGGTTGCCAAGGTAAGGAAAAAAGACTATTGCGATCGGGAATGGCGAAGAGGTCAGGATCGGCGGGTGTCATGTCAAGCCATGTGGCGAATCCTGCAAATCCTGCGCCATTGGCTTCCATCGAGTCGATCGCTGCGGTTGGCACTAATTTAGCGCGTTGCATGCCAAAGAGGTCAGTGAAGGAAATGAGAAAGTAGCGAATCCCTTTTTCTTGAGCAATTTCCGATAGAGCCTTAGTCATAATCCCGTAGTCACAATGTTTATCTCTCAGCAAACGGGATTATCGCTCAAATTAAAATGCAGTCTCGTATCAATCTTGTCAATATTTACCAAATTTTTATTCACCAAGTCTTTGCTACAAAATCCTGACCATTAGCGATCGCCACCGTATCCCCCGAAGGCTTAATTAGGAATAGCCCTTCCTGTGTGGCATATTCATCGGCTCGCTCATCAACTTTAATGCCAGCGATCGCGCCATAGAGCTTATAACTTTGATACTTAGGCAGAGCCTGTTTAAAACGATCTAAAGTGATTAAAAATCGCTTCACATCACGAACTTCTAAATGAGACTTGACCTCAATCGCCACCACTTCATTAGTATTTTCCGCGAGAACATCAATTTCGATAGAACCATTTTCATCCTGAGCTTCCACTCGTAAGGCTGTAAAATGCACTTCAATCCCTTTCTCGCGAAACATCCGCACCGCCGCAGGTCTAACTAAATTTTCGACAAATTCACCCCAGCGACTCGTAATCCCACCAACTTGCTTATTTGTCTGCGCGACAATTTTTTTGAGTTCAGCCATTTCTTGCTCAGAGGTCTGTTTATATTCTTGCAGAGATCTTTGCAAAGACTGCTCAAACTCTCGTTGTTGTTCTTTGCGTTGGCGTTCGCTTTCACGAAATAACTCGAAAATATCATCTATAGTTACAGGACGTTGAGACATAGTTTTTTGCGATCGCATTAGATGTTAATAATGATTATAAACTTTTCTAAAACCCCAACAATGAGTGGCGGCGCTTCGCGCCGCCACTCATCTTTCCTAGTAACTAGCGTAAACTGTAAATAGCGATCGCTGGATGAGTAAAGTTAGGAGATACGCAGATGACCACCCTATTACGAATCTCACAGATTGAAACCTTAGCAGGACAAAGCACAGTCCTCCATGAAATCGACTGGCAACAATTTGAATCGATCCTCCAAGACCTTGGCGACAAGCGCAGATCAAGAATTGCTTATTTAAACGGTGTATTAGAAATTGTTATGCCTTTACCTGAACATGAAAAAATTAAAGTTTTGCTTGGAGATTTTATAAAAGCACTTCTGGAGACAATGGAGATCGATTTTGAAGGGTTTGGCTCCACGACTTTCAAGCGCATTGATAAACTTGCAGGATTAGAACCCGATGACTGCTTCTACATTCAAAACAATGTCGCTATGCGTGGTATCCGCAAACTAGACATGACCATCGATCCACCGCCCGATTTAGCGATCGAGGTAGATGTAACTTCCAAAACTAAGTTTGATGTTTATCGCGTTCTTGGTGTACCTGAACTCTGGCTATACGATGAGATATTGAAAATTTATATCCTGCGTGATAGCGATTATGTCGAATCGGAATTAAGCCCTATTTTTGGAGATATTCCGATTCGTGAAGTCATACCACAGTTCTTAGAGATGAGTCTTAGCCAAGGACGCAGCACAGCGATGAAGGCTTTTCGAGTATGGATGCAAGAGAATCTATCCCGATGATTCTTAGCGGCTTAGCAATTCCCCAGCTGCTTGACGAATGAACTTCTCATCTTCAGGATTTTGGTAGGGATTGCCAGCTCGATGTCCCCAGATTGAAGGAATGGGAAGATAGGTACTATGGGGAATTAGAGCCGCCTCGCGATCGCAATCTTCGGTGGTGAAATACAAATCCGTAGTGCTGGGCATGACTAGGGTTTTCGCTTGAATCGATCGCATGGCAAGTTCATAATCGTTTTGATAAATGGGATTATCGCTGACATCGCACCTGAGCCAAGTATCAAGCATCGCCATCAAATTTCGCGGATCGCGCTTACGATAGCCCGCTTCCCAACCACGCAAGAGATAATCTTCGAGGGATGCGTAACCGAATTGATAATACAAACCTTCGCGATAAAAGGCTTGGGATGCTGCCCAACTGGCGTAAATTCTGGCAAAGGTGCGAAATCCGCGATCGGGAATACCATCAAAACCAGTTCCATTCCAAGTTGGATCGGCTGTGAGGGAACATCGCAAACTCTCTAAGAAAATGCGATTGTGATCGGTGGTTTTCGCCGTGCCGCAAATGGCGGCGATACGTTCGACGCGATCGCTATACAATGCGCCCCAATGATAGGCTTGCTGAGCGCCCATCGACCAGCCATAAACTAGGGCTAAGCGTTCAATCCCAAAGACTTCCCGCAGCAATTGCTCTTGAGCCGTGACATTATCTAGATGGGTAAACCAGAAACCTTGCTCAGCTAAGCCACATTCCGCGCAATTACTAGGCGAACTCGATAGCCCATTCCCAAACATATTGATGATAATCACGAACCACTTTGTCGGATCGAGAATGCCATCAGGTCGCACTAGCCACTCAATATCGGAGTGTTGCGCTCCGTAGGAAGTGGGATAGAGAATTACATTGGAGCGATCGCTATTTAGTTCGCCGTAGGTCTGATAAACCAATTGCGCTTGTGGCAAAACCGCACCGCACTGAAGCTGAAAGTTCTTAATTGTAAAAACATTTCCAAAAACATTCATGCTGCCGAGTTCCCAGTCTTCTCACCAAAATTAGCGATGATTTGCCGATGGACATTGAAGTAGCCCTTTTCCACACATTCAAAATGGGAACTTAGTTTTGCATGGGCTGCGCCTAATTGATGGAAGGGGATGGAAGCATAGAGATGGTGCTCGGCATGGTAGGAGATATTCCAAATCAAGAATCGCAAGGGTGCAAGGGTGAGGGTGGTGCGGGTGTTGGCAAGCATATTGTCGGTATTGGGGCGATCGGTATGCTCGGCTAGGAGCAAAAATCGCAAAATTGGCTGACCGACTGCGAGGGGCAGCATCCAGTAGGTGATAAACCAAAGCTGCTGGAAATATACAGAAATCGCGATCGCCACGGCATAAACCAATAGCTGTAAACGGTTCGAGCGAATCACTTCGGCATAGGAACTTTCGGGAATAAAGGGACAGTTCTCGAAGTTGCCGATCGCTGTAAGAAAATGTCTCTTAAACTTGCCAATCCACCAAGTAATCCCGCTAATTTCGATGATATATTCCTTAAGATTAGTGGGTTTGCGATCGCTTAATTCAGGATCTTTATCGAGAACCTGTGTATAGCGATGATGCCACTTGTGATAGAGGCGATAGAAGGTACTGTTGTAAAAAGATAAAAGTCCCGCAAACCAACAAAGGACATCATTGGCACGATTATTGGTAAAAACAGTACGATGGGAGGATTCGTGCAGTGGCGCAAACATAATCGCAAAGCTAAATCCATAAAGCACGAGGGCAGGTACAGCTATAAACCAGCGATCGCTCAGATTCTCCATATTTGTGCCCCAGAGATAGCCGCTACCAGCCATCACGGTAAGATGTCCTAGTAATTGCAAAGTTCCTTTGACATTCGACTTGACATTTAAAGCGCTTAATTCTTGAGGAGAAAGAAGTTGATTCGGTTTTAGAACGGATTTTCCTGAATTTAATTTCAAATTCATTTCAGTGTTAATTTCATTCGGTGATGGAGAAATTACATCTACTTCGCTATCAATTTCGCTATCAATATTTTTAGCATTTTTAACATCGCTGGAAAACATGATTAAAAACTCATTATTTACTTACATTAGGGCATTTGGCGCTTTATGCCGTTATACCCTATGAGTATCGCGCCAAAAAGTTTTTGAATAAGTCAAAGTTAATACTAAACAGTTAAAATCTATTAAAATCTATGCTCCTACATTTATCCACATGGCAAGAAGTCGAAGCCTACCTAAAGCGATCGCCAGCGGTAATTATTCCCATCGGCTCCACCGAGCAGCATGGCCCCACAGGCTTAATCGGCACTGATTTTATTTGCGCCGAAGCGATCGCCCGTGCGGTTGGGGAAAAAGCCGATGCTTTGGTTACTTCCACGCTGACGCTGGGCATGGCGGAACATCATACGGGCTTTGCAGGTACGATTAGCCTCAAGCCATCCACCCTTACCTTAGTAATTCATGATGTGGTGCGATCGCTCGCCAAACACGGATTTAAACGTTTTTTCTTTCTCAATGGTCATGGTGGCAATATTGCCGTACTGAAAAATGCCTTTACCGAGATTGCGAATGAACTTCCCGATACAAGCTTTCGGCTCGGTAACTGGTGGGCAAGTAACGAAATTTATAAGCTGGTGAAAGAGTTATATGGCAATCAAGAAGGCTACCATGCCACACCTAGCGAAATTGCGGTAACCATGTATCTTTACCCTGACTCGATTAAGAACGCGCCGCTCAGCCAATCGGTCAATAAGGATAGCCGCATCTATAGCCCTGAAGAATTTCGTCAACGCTATCCCGATGGGCGGATGGGTTCAAATCCAGCCCTTGCCACAGTCGAGCATGGGAAACAACTTTTTGAACTAGCCGTCAAAGAGCTCGTCAGCCAGTACAACGATTTTCTTGCTGAGGCTTAATAGGTAAGTAGCTAAGCATAAGAACTAGAAGAACGTACCGCCCACTAAGCGGGCGGTACACTCTCTGGTTTTGGTTTTTAACTATGCCCAGCTACTTATATGGACTAATACCAATTCACGAAAGTGTAGCCACACTTTTGGGAATTGGTATAAGGGTTTGAAAAACTAAAAATGGCTACGCCATTTTTAGTTTTGGTATAAAGCAAGATTAAGTCATTTACAGCAACGTATAAAATCACTAATCGTTGTATGCTGATCAACTTAAACATCAAAAGTACTTGCATTTTGGCATCATGCTCGATCGTGCAGCGATAACCGTAGCTATCTCCCTATGCCCTGAAGAAGCAGTTTGCTACTTAGCGAGGGTCTATACAACCCTAGTGGTTTTCAATCCACCTGAGTTTATCAAAACATCCGTTGGTAGCAGAGTGCTAATTCATTCGCTTGGATATCCCGATAATCCCGAATCTGCTCATATATGCAAACAACTGATGGATGAGTTTGGCTTTGATACCGAAACTTTTCCTGCAACTGCTCTACAGGGGCTAGCCACGATCGATTCGATATTTCCCTGCGATCGCCAAAACCTAGAAGTAGATTTTGAAATAGATCGCCAGCTAGATATTGCACCCACAAGCCTGATCGATATTCAATCAAGGGTAGAAGATCGCGGACAATCAGCATGGTTAGTACAACTAAAAGAAACCTACTTTCTGCAAGAACCAATTTATGATGTTTTGCCTCCCATCAATACCGAAACAGGTAATATTTGGCTACCACAACATAAGTCCCATTTAGAGGATTTTCGCAAAGCCCTAAGGCGAGACATTCTCCGCAGCAAGGTTTAAAGATAGAAAGGCTTCGCAAAGCGAAGCCTTTCTATCTTTTTATGCCAAGTTAAGAAATGGCTATGCCATTTTGAGCTTTGGTATAAGTCGTTCAGCATAATTAAAAAACCAAAACCAGAGAGCGTACCGCCCGCTACGCGGGCAGTACGCTCTTCTAGGTCTTAAGTTTACTCTTATAGCAATGAAAGAGATAGTTAGGACAAATCAAAAACCAAATAAATAAAGGCGGCGCTTCGCGCCGCCTTTATTTATTTGGTTTTTATGTCCTAAGTAAAACTTTCACTGCTA
>NZ_SELU01000042.1:0-50965 GCF_006861605.1 Pseudanabaena sp. UWO310
TATCAAACTTCGGTTATGGTTCAATTTATTGAACTTATAGCTTTTGTATTTACATATGGATTGAACCACAGAAATAAATGTGAAACTGCTTCTATACATTGCTTTTGTTTCCCGACAAGTCTATTATATTGAATATTTTCGCAACCCTCCTATTCTTTGGGCAGGGGCTTACTGGTTCGAGAGACTTGTTCTTTTGGTTTAAGCCCCAATGATTGGTGATACCATTCTATCTACAGCGCTTTGCGCTCAAACCAAGAGGATTGTTGAAAGCTTTGCTTTGCAAAGCTTTCAACAATCTTCTTATGGTTCGTTTGATCGATAATTGCTGTAAATAGAATTTCGTCATGGCTATGCCTAGCTACTTAGAGCTTATTTAGCAGCGATCGCTTTTTCGACCTTCACCTCATTAAGACAAGTTCCATTTTGCTCAAATTCTGTAATATTAGAGAGCGTGGTATCCGCAATATTCGCCAAGGCTTGACGGGTAAAAAAGGCCTGATGTCCCGTAACGATCGCATTTGGGAAAGTGAGTAGGCGCTGAAAAGTATCATCTTGAATTACCCGATTCGATAGGTCTTCAAAAAATAGGTCTGACTCCTGTTCGTATACATCTATGCCCAGATAACCAATGGTGCCAGATTTCAATCCATCGATCGCAGCTTGCGTATCAATCAAACCTCCGCGACTTGTATTAATCAACATTACGCCAGTTTTCATTTGAGCGATCGCGCGATCGTCAATTAAATGATAGGTATCAGGAGTGAGCGGACAATGGAGCGAGATGATATCAGATTGAGCCAACAATTCAGGTAGAGAAACATAGGTCATGCCTTGATCGAGACAACTGGGATTGTGATAGGCATCATAGCCGATCAAGGTACAGCCAAAGCCCTTCATAATTTGCGCGAAAATCGCCCCAATTCTTCCCGTTCCAACCACTCCCACCGTCGCCCCATGCAGATCAAAACCTAGCAATCCTTCAATCGAAAAATTACCTTCGCGAACGCGATTATAGGCTCGATGTACTTTACGATTGAGCGATAAAATCAAAGCTACAGTATGTTCGGCAACCGCAAAAGGAGAATAGGCTGGAACTCTAACGATCGCTACCCCTAATTTCGATGCGCTTGCTAAATCCACATGATTGAACCCAGCCGAACGTAAAGCAATTAACTTCGTACCACCTTTAGCCAAAATTTCGAGCATTTCGGCATCAAGATAGTCATTAATAAAAATGCAGATTGCCGAAAATCCGATCGCCAGAGAAACTGTCTCGTGACTGAGATGACATTCAAAGAAAACTATTTCATGTTGGTATCGCTCATTGGCAAGATCAAAGGAATAGCGATCATAAGACTTGGCATTAAAAAAAGCAACTTTCATAATTATTGGGAGTAACAATTTTTCTAAACACAAATAAAGGCTCGCCTAGCGAGCCTTTATACCAAAGCTGAAAATGGCGTAGCCATTTTCAGCTTTGAAAACCCTTACTGGGTTTAGTTTTTAATTCACAAAAGTGTTGTCACACTTTCGTGAATTGGTATTATTTGTGTTGGTTCTAAGGAATCATTAAAGGTTAACTACCAACATTGATAGTTGCCTTAGCGGGATCGTAGGGCTCTAATTCTACCTTAACAGGTTTCACATTCCAGATCTCGTCACAATATTCCTTAATCGTGCGATCGGAAGAGAACTTCCCAGAGCGGGCAACATTGAGAATGCTCATCGTTGTCCATTTTTCAACATCCTGATAAGCTTCGCTAACCTTAGCTTGACAATCTGCGTAGGCTTGATAGTCAGCCAACAACATATAGTCATCATGATGCAAAAGTGAATCGACTAAAGGCTTGAACAAGTCGCGCTCTCCAGGAGAGAAATATCCCATAGCAAGGCGATCGAGTACATTGCGAAGTTCTTCATTGCTGTCGTAGTAGTCACGAGGATTATATCCTTGTGACTTCATCTCTTCAACCTCAGAGGCGGTAAGACCAAAGAGGAAGAAGTTATCGTCACCAACTTCTTCGCGAATCTCAATATTGGCTCCATCTAAAGTTCCAATCGTTAAGGCTCCATTCATCGTAAATTTCATGTTGCCAGTTCCAGAAGCTTCCTTCCCAGCCGTAGAAATTTGCTCGGAGAGATCCGCCGCAGGATAAATCAATTGTCCGAGTGACGCACTAAAGTTAGCCAAAAAGACGACCTTAATTCTGCCATGAACGTCGGGATCGCGATTGACGACATCAGCCACAGCGTTAATCGCTTTAATGATTAATTTCGCCATGAAATAGCCAGGGGCAGCCTTACCACCAAAAACAAACGTCCGAGGGGTAATATCGATATTGGGGTTCTGTTTAATGCGCAGGTATAGCCCAATGATATGTAGCAAATCGAGATGTTGGCGCTTGTACTCGTGGATCCGTTTTACTTGAATATCGAAGATGGAATTCACATCAACTTCGACACCATTGTGAGTACGGATGTAGTCGGCGAGTTTTTGCTTGTTCGCTTGCTTGATTTGTCGCCAGCGATCGCGAAAATCGCGATCGTCAACAAAGGCTTCAATCTTACGGAGTTCATCCAAATGTTTCAGCCATGTATCGCCGATTTTTTCGGTAATGAGCCCCGATAAGGCAGGATTGGCTAGCAATACCCAACGGCGAGGAGTAACGCCATTGGTCTTGTTGTTAAACTTCTCTGGCCATAGCTTGTAGAAGTCTTTTAATACATCTTGCTTGAGTAGCTCAGTATGTAAAGCAGCAACCCCATTTACAGCATGACTGCCAATGGTTGCGAGGTTTGCCATGCGGACTTTTTTGCCACCGCCTTCTTCGATGATGGATAGGCGTGATAGCAATTCATCGTCATCGGGGAACCAAGTCTGCACATCTTGCATGAAACGATGGTTGATTTCATAGATGATTTCTAAATGGCGGGGCAAAAGACTCTCAAATAGCGGTACACCCCATCTTTCTAGGGCTTCGGGCATCAAGGTGTGATTGGTGTAAGCAAACGTGTTTTGGGTAATCCGCCATGCTTCGTCCCAGAATAGCCCATGCTCGTCAACTAGTAAGCGCATCATTTCCGCAATACTGATCGCGGGGTGGGTGTCATTTAATTGCACCGCCGCATGATCGGCAAGATTATCCAGACGACCGTATCTGTTAAGGTGGCGACGAATGATGTCTTGAAGCGAGCAGGATACAAAGAAGAACTGCTGCTCTAGGCGTAATTGACGACCCTGAGGGGTATTGTCGTTGGGGTAAAGGACTTTGGAAATGGTTTCCGATTTGATCTTGGTCGCTACCGCACCGTCATAGTCGCCAGAGTTAAAAGCTTGGAAGTTAAAATCTTCGCCTGCTTCAGCTTTCCAAAGACGGAGGGTATTAACGGTATTGGTTTGATATCCAGGCACTGGGGTATCATGGGGAATCCCTTCGACGGTGAAACTGGGGATCCAACGGGTATGGGGACGACCGCGATCGTCATTGTAAATTTCCGTATGACCGCCAAATTTGACTTGAACTGTGGACTCGTAGCGCACTACTTCCCAAGGATTGCCACAGCGCAGCCATTTGTCGGGGATCTCCACCTGCCAACCATGCTGAATCGATTGATTGAAAATACCAAACTCGTACCGAATGCCATAGCCCATTGCAGGAATTTCTAAGGTGGCAAGGGAATCGAGGAAACAAGCAGCTAAGCGCCCCAGACCACCATTGCCTAATCCGGGATCGGGTTCTTGCTCTAGGACTTCGGTGAGATCCAGCCCTGACTCTCTGACCGCTTGTTCAATGGATTCGTACAGATCGAGATTGATCAAGCTGTTACCGAGGTGTCGCCCCATCAGAAATTCGGCGGAGAGATAGTAAACAGTCTTGATGTCTTGTTCGTGGTAGACCTTGAGGGTTTGAAGCCAACGTTGCAACAGGCGATCGCGTGTTGTATAAGACAACGCCATGTAATAGTCGGTAAAATTGGCGAGAATAGCGAGTTTGCCTTGTATGTAGAACAGATTATCGGCAAAGGCCCGCTTGAGGGTTTCGATACTTAAACCTGTGCGATCGTCTTCTACCGTAATATTGCTGGTTTGATTAGCAACATTTGTTTGCATAGAATTATTCCTGAATGGTTACTTTGTCTTATTGCCGTTCTGCTGACCCTAAGGCGGAGGGTAATGCCCCTGTCCTATCCAAGCATAAACTTTGGAATGTTGAACACTTATTAACTGATAATTTATGTTTGAGGGGCATAATATTTACGATTTCCTGACATTAGCTAATTTTTTTGTGAAAAAACTGCCTCATTAGCTCTGGGAGATCCTTGGAGACACCTCAAGATGAAAGTACCTGTAAAAATCAAAAAAGAGATCGTCACCTCTTGGTGGATTGACAATTTAATTGACAGTTTAATTGTTGCATTTCTTTACCTTGCGATTAGTGCCTTGGTGCTACAGCTACCCCAGTCCCAATTAGGCTCACCAGTTTGGCCGCCTGCGGGCATTGCGGTAGGAGCTTTGTTAGCAAGGGGGCGATCGCGATGTTGGGGAATATTTTTGGGGGCAGCCCTAAATAGTTTTTTTGTTTCTAAGGCTCCCTTTCTTTTTGCCCTTCTGGCAGGATTGGTACCTACGATCGGTGCTTTGACCTCTACCACATTAATTTTATTTTTTAACAAGACGAATAATTTCCTAAATTACGTTAAAAACTTTGTGAGATTTTCTCTTGCGGCTACCTTTAGTGGAACTATTCTCCAAGCATTATTGGGGACTTTAATAGTATCTTATGCGGGGCTAACTAAATGGGATATTTACTGGAAAGTAGCTTGGGGATGGTGGGTTGGGGATGCGATGGGAGTCTTACTCTTCGCACCTTTAGTATTTGTATGGTGGAGTAAGCAATCAACAATAACACCTATTACTAATAACAAATGGAGCTTTAGATCCAATGGTAAAGAGTTGTTTTTATGCTTGTCGATCTTAGGCATAACATCCTATTTTACGATCCTCGGAAATCAGCCCCTTGAGTATTTTTTACTGCCACCTTTACTATGGTCGGCATTTCGATTTGGTTCCAAAATTACAACCCTAACAGTTACCTTTACTGCCATGGTTGCTGCTATAAGTACTTCCTATAAGTTCGGTAGCTTTTATAAAGTTTCCCAAGAGATTAATTCTTTAATCTTCCTTCAACTATTTATGGGGGTAATTTTAATTACCACATTAATGGTTCTAGTACTGGCGGAAGAAAATAATCGCAATTCGCAGGAATTACAAGAGCAAGTTATTCTTAAGGATAAAGCTTATACTCAGCTAGATCTGATCAATCGGGATCTAGAAGAAATTATCGAAACAAGAACTAGTGAGTTATTAGAAGCTAATCGAGAAATCAAATTTTTAAATGAGCAATTAACCGCAGAAAATTATCGCATGAGTTCGGAATTGGCAGTTACTCGACGATTACAGAAAATGATCCTGCCTAGGACAAAAGAATTAAATACTATTAAAGAATTAGATATTGTAGGATTTATGGAACCTGCCGATGAGGTGGGTGGTGACTATTACGATGTTTTGCAGCAAAATGGACATATAAAAATAGGGATCGGTGATGTTACGGGGCATGGTTTAGAAAGCGGCGTAATCATGATCATGTTACAAACGGCGATCCGAACCTTGCTAATTAATGGAGAAAAGAATCCCGTCAAGTTTTTATCTACGGTCAATCATACTATTTACGAAAATCTTCAGCGAATGAATTGCGAGAAGAGTTTGAGTCTAATTCTGATTGATTATCATGATCGCGTGCTGCATTTGAGCGGTCAACATGAAAGTGTAATTGTGATTCGAGATAGTGGAGACATCGAGATAATTGATACAGATGCCTTAGGATTTCCTATTGGCTTAACCGATGAAATCTCTGAATTTATTTTTGAGACCGCCATAAATTTAAATCTAGGCGATGTAGTTGTTTTATATACTGACGGTATTACGGAAGCGGAGAATCATACGAAGGAACTGTATGGACTTGATAGATTGATTCATACGATCGGTAAATTCCACCGAAATTCTGTTGATCAAATTAGAGAGGCTGTGATTACTGATATCCGTGAATTTATCGGTTCCAGTAAGGTATATGACGACATAACTCTCGTGGTCATGAAGCGTAAAATCTAATTATAGCTATATTCACTTAAGTCAGGACATCAAACCCAATAGAGAGTTGCGGCGCGAAGCGCCGCAACTCTCTATTGGGTTTGACTATAGCTATAGTAGAAGAGAAAAGCGGCACTTCGTGCCACCTTTGCCAGTCTTGTTAGGACATAAAGCCCAAAAGAGGGTTGCCGCGCGGAGTGCGGCAACCCTCTTTTACGGCAGCTATACATTTGCGACCAAAAAGACCGATCGGGGAAACTCGCCCAAAAACAAGTGGTATCCCTTAGAATAAATTTAGGAAACACTTGTCATATTCATATCTATGAAAGCTTTTTGGATATTAGCCACGATCGCTAGCTTGTCAGGTGTAACTACGAGTTGCACACAAACCAATAAGGATGCCTCCCAAGCTCAAGTACAGAGCCAGAAACCTGCTGTAGCCGTAGATGTGGCGATCGCCAGTTTAGAGCTACTGGAAGAAGAAAATGAATATACGGGAACGACTGCACCTATTAGAGAGGTATCAGTGCGATCGCGTTTAGAAGGACGTTTACTAGATTTGAATGTGGATATTGGCGATCGCGTAGAATCTGGACAGGCTATTGCCCAATTGGATGATGCGGTTCTATCTGCTACTGTGCTACAGGCAGAAGCGGAAGTTGCAGCAAGGTCATCGGAAGTATCACAAGCAACCGCCGCAGTGGGTAATGCTCGCGCTCAAGTGGAAAGAGCAAGAGTCCAGTATCAGCAATCACAGGCAAATGCTAATCGCTTCACCCAATTGGCTAAAGAAGGAGCAGTTTCTCCTCAAATTGCCGAGAATGCCGTTACTGAAGCTAAAGCTGCTGAACAGTCATTGCGATCTGCCGAGCAGCAAGTTAGTCTCCAAGAGCAAACAGTGAGTGCCAATTCCCAACGAGTTTTAGCTCAAGAAGCAATCAAGCTCAGAGAGCAGGAGCGTCAATCCTATACCACAATTACATCTCCCATCAATGGAGTCGTCCTAGAGCGGGTGAGTGAAATTGGTAATCTCCTATTCGCAGGCAATGAAGTTGTCAAGCTAGGGGATTTTAGTCAAGTTAAAGTGATTGTGCTGATTTCGGAATTAGAAATTAGCAAAGTTCGCTTAAATCAATCCGTTGATGTGCGTTTTGACACTTTCCCCGATCAAAAGTTTACGGGAACAGTAAGGCGTATTTCACCCGTAGCCGATCCAGTGGCGCGATTAATTCCTGTGGAAGTAGTAGTTCCTAATCGAGATGGAAAACTGGGTAGCGGTCAATTAGCGAGAGTGCAGTTTTCAGGCAAACAGGAACGTCAAATCGCGATCGCAGAAACGGCTCTAGAAGTAGCAGGACGACCGACTCCAAATCCTAAAGATGCAAATCCTAAAGATGCAAATATTCAAGCGAAATCGAAAGCTGATTCCAAGTCTAGTCCTAATGTGAGTGACAAAGGCAAGCCCCAAACTGGCATAGTTTTTGTGATTACGGGCGATCCCAAAGAGCCAAAAGTATTAGCGCGTAAGGTTAATCTTGGCGATCGCCGTGACGGTAAAGTTGTGATTCTTTCTGGTTTGAAGGTCGGCGATCGCATTGTCGTTAGAAGTGGTGGCAAGTTGCAGGATGGCGATCCTGTCAAGCTGAGCGTGTTATCCCAATAAGTTCCAATAGGTAATGATGTAAAGCCCCTCTGGCTTTACATCATTACTTTTTTTTAATTATTTTTAAGAGGTAACTATGAGCGAGCAGAAATCATCCATTCCCAAGCCGACAGGATTTAGTATTAGTGCGATCGCGATTCGTCGGCATATTGGCACATTGATGCTGACCTTAGCGATTTTTGTGATGGGGGCTTTTTATATCAGCCGCTTGCAGGTGGATTTGCTCCCATCCATCGTTTATCCCAGAATTGGCGTACAGATCAATATTCCAGGAATTAGCCCAGAAGTTGCGATTACGGAAGTCACCAAACCCCTCGAAGAAGCTCTAGCCCTAACCGAAGGTGTGAACCAGCTTTTTTCGCGTACCCGTGAAGGACAAGTAAGGGTAGATTTGTTTTTTGAGGCAGGTAGTAATGTCGAGCAGGCGCTTAACAATACCGTTGCTAGTTTTAACCGTGGTCGTAGTCAATTACCAGACGATATCGAAGATGCGCGGATTTTCAAATTTGACCCATCTCAATTTCCCATCTACGAGTTTGCGCTCACATCGCCTTCCCTCTCCCTAACGGAGCTGCGTCTATTTGCCGATGAGGAATTAGGACGCGAGTTAGCGATCGTGCCAGGGGTAGCGGGAATCGACGTAGTTGGCGGCGTTAAGGAAGAAGTACAGGTCAATCTCGATCTCAAGCGTCTGCAAGCCGTCGGGGTGAATATTGATGATGTCTTAAAGGCTTTGCGCGATCGCAATGTCGATATTTCAGGCGGACGCTTGCGGGATGGTACGGTCGAACCGCTTACCCGTGCGATCGGTAAATTTCGCAATGCTAAGGAACTAGAAAATTTATCTTTTACAGTGCGTGGCAGTGCCACAGCACAGCCCCGACAGGTCTATTTGCGCGACTTTGCCGAAATAGTTGATGGGACTGAGGAGCAACGGGTATTTACTTCCCTCAATGGACAGGCTGCCGTGAGATTGCTAGTCACCAAACAACCCGATGCCAATACGATTGAGGTCGTCGATGGCGTAACGGAAAAGATTGCCGCCTTGCAAGGAAGTGGTGCAATTCCCAGTGATGCCATTATCACCGCCACCTTAGACGAATCCAAGTTAATTCGCGCTTCCGTTGCCAACGTCGCCTCTTCTGGCATCATGGGGGCAGTTTTAGCAGGAACAGCCGTATTGCTCTTTCTGGGCTCAATCCGTCAAACCCTGATTATTACCCTCGCCATTCCCCTCGCCACCCTTGCCTCCATTATTGCGATGGGTATTTTTGGATTTTCGATGAACCTGTTTAGCCTAGGCGGCTTAGCTTTAGGTGTGGGTGGTGTCGTAGACTGCTCGATCGTCATGCTAGATAACATCATCAATGGTCTCGAACGCAATCGCAAAAATAACGGCGTACCAGATACGATCGCCCAAGCCCAAATTAGTAGTTCGGAAATCGAATCAGCATTGGTTGCCTCTACGAGTACCAACCTCGTTGTTATTTTCCCATTCCTATTACTCGGCGGATTTCTGTCACTGCTATTCAATCAACTGATTCTCACGATTAGTTTTGGGAATATTGCCGCGATCGCGATCGCCATTACCGTCGTCCCGATGATCGCCTCCCGCCTGTTGGGTATTCCTTGGTCGAGTCGGTTGAATGAAACTTGGTTTATGCGCGGATTTCAGCAAAGATTTGCCGCCGCAACATTGGGCTATGCAGGATTCCTCGCTAAAATCGTCCATTATCGTCTGTGGGTGGTGATCGCTGTATTTGCGATCCTTGGTGGTGGTGGCTTCTTGATGGGCAGACAACTACCCCAAGAGATCATTCCACAGGTAAAAACAGGTGATGTGAGCTTAAACGCTCAATTTCCCGCAGGTACTACCCTTGCCGCTAACCGCAAAGTCATGGAAATTGTGGATGATATTCTCGTCAAGCAGCCTGAAACTGCCTATGCCTTTACAACCATTGGTGGCGGTTCCTTTGGCAATAATGTGACTAATAACCCTTTACGCAGTGGTAGCACTATTACCCTCAAACCGAATGCTGATCTGGCGGGATTTATCAGTCGCGTCAATCGGGAAATCAATAAATTAAATCTGGCAGGCGTAAGAATCAGGGTCAACCCCGGACAAGTACGCGGTATTATCGTCAATAATTCCCCCATACCACGTACAGATATTGACATAATTTTACAGGGTACTAATCCTGAA
The DNA here is from genome assembly GCF_006861605.1 of Pseudanabaena sp. UWO310. NCBI lineage: Bacteria > Bacillati > Cyanobacteriota > Cyanophyceae > Pseudanabaenales > Pseudanabaenaceae > Pseudanabaena > Pseudanabaena sp. UWO310. Next base: position 10,015 of record NZ_SELU01000042.1, read on the forward strand.
GTCCTAGCCCAAGCTGGTACAGAAATTCTCAGTGCCTTAGAAAAAAGTGTTAAAGGCGCAAACTTCCGTCCTGATACCGATGCCCGTCAGCCCGAAGTGCAAATTTTCCCAGACTGGGAACGCTTGCAAGCTTTGGGACTATCTACGCAATCCATTGGCTCTACGCTGCAAACTGCAATTACAGGCTCTGTGCCGACCCAGTTACAAAGAGGCGATCGCCTAGTCGATGTGCGCGTCCAACTCGATCCCGAATCACGCAAAAATGCCTCGCAATTGCAGCAAGTTCCGCTATTTGTGAGCAATAATCGTCCTGTCCGCCTTGCTGATGTTTCCAAAATCCGCGAAGGTCGCGCCCCAGGAGAAATTCAACGTATTAACCAGCGTCAAGTGTTCTTGATTCTCGGTAGTTTAGAACGTGGTACAAGTCTCAGCGATGCGCTCAAACAGACAGAAGATGTGATTGCGGCGATCGATCTGCCCGATGGAGTCGTGGTTTTACCTAGTACCGCTAAACAAGCGAATGATAATCTCTCCAAAGCCTTTGGGGTATTAGGTTTACTCGCTTCTTTCTTAGTATTTGTGGTGATGGCAGTTCAATATAACTCCCTGATCGATCCCTTGGTAATTATGCTGACAATTCCCCTTGCTCTCGCTGGCGGCATCGTCGGGCTATATGTCACCAATAGCTCGATCAATGTGATGGTGGTAATCGGCGTGATCTTGCTAGTGGGGATTGTGGTTAACAATGCGATCGTCATGGTCGAGTTCGCCAACCAATTGCGTGAGGAGCAGAAATGTAGCCGCATTCAAGCAATCCTCCAAGCTGCACCGATGCGGTTACGCCCCATCCTAATGACTACCATTACAACGGTAGTTGGTGCTTTTCCTCTGGCTTTGGGCGGCGGTGATGGGGGCGAGTTCTTGCAACCACTAGGAATCGTCACCTTCTCTGGTTTAGCCCTTGCCACAATTCTGACTTTATTCTTAATTCCTTGCTCCTATGTCCTTTTGCATGAGTTTAACTGGGCAAAGGTGAAGAAGCTAGTACCAGTAAAAATTACATCTCGCTAAATCTAAAAAACCTCGCAAAGCGAGGTTTTTTAGATTTATATAGCTGCCGCCAACTGTATCAGGACATAAAACCCAAGAATTGATTGGCGGTGCGGAGCACCGCCAATCAATTCTTGGGTTTTGAATGAAAGGTTTGTAGCCATTCTCGAAACTCTCTTCTTAAAATACTCATCGGTGTATCTTTACTTTTTTCGAGAAATAAAGAAATGCCTTCAATAACTGGAATCGCTGGGAAAGCTTTACTGATGGTTGAATTGAGATATTTCCCATCCTCAAATAGACTAATCTCTAATTTCCCATTTTTATATCGCCAGATTTCAGGAATAGCTAAAGCTTCATAGGCACTGATTTGTGTAATTGAGGTTAAGTCCACTTCGATCGCTAAATCAGGTCCAAGATCAACTGTGAGATCAATTCTTTGTTTGCCAATTACCGCTTGATAGTTCTGGATATAAAAACAGTCATCAGGCTCGATCCCTACCTGCATTTGCTTATTCTTAAAGGTTGTCGAGCCAAGAGATTCCCACTCCAAGGCTAATTCATCTAAGATAATCTTGAGTAAATCTCCGATCAAAACCTTAGCGCGTTCATGTCCTGCTAATGGCATTCTCAGTTCTAACACTCCTTTGTAATAGGCAATCAGCGCGTGACGATGTTCTCCTAAATCTTCCAATATATCTTCAAATTCTTGCCAGTTAATATTTTCAAGGGTAACTCGTTGACCTTGGTTTAGCTGTATTTGAGCGATCGCAATTTTGACTGGCATGATAACAATCTCAAGTTGATCAATATCGATTCTAAACCAAGAGATGAGGGGCGGCGCTTCGCGCCGCCCCTCATCTCTTGGTTTTTGCGCGATATCAAGGAAATTTTTGATTAATAATGGTGAAGTGCTTTAAATATGTAGACCTGTAGATAGTTATGCCTCAAATAGCCAGTAATTCTGGAAAAAATCGTGAAATATTATCGGGACAGATCGCTTTAGTCTGGCATCGGCGCGATTTACGCATTGATGACAATCCTGCTTTGAGTGAGGCGATCGCACAGGTTGGTGATCAAGGAATCGTGATGGGTTTATTTATATTTGATCCCGATATTCTCGATGATGGTGTAACTGAGGGCAGCAAGGTTGACTTTATGCTTGGTTGTTTGCGCGAGTTGCAAGCTAACTATCGACGTTTGGGCAGCGAATTGCTATTTATGTATGGGCAGCCTGTGCGATCAATTCGTGAACTAGCGAAAGCAATTAATGCAAGTCATGTCTTTTTTAACCAAGATGTCGAACCCTTGGCAATTAAGCGCGATCGCGAAGCATATCAAGCTTTGCAAGAAATCGGCGTAAAGGTACAAAGTTTCGTGGATATTGGTTTGATCGCCCCCGATGCGATCGCCACACAGGCAGGAGAACCCTATAAGGTCTACACTCCCTTTTGGCGCAATTGGCAAAGTAAACCCAAGCCCCAACCCTTAGATGCACCGCAAAAATTAACAGGTTTAGCAAGTTATGCGAATCTACCTGTAATTCCTTTACCAAGCTTACGCGAACTCAAATTTATCAATGACATCACCCTACCAGAATCAGGCGAATCCGCCGCTTTAGCAATATTAGAAGCCTTTTGTGATGGCAATGGAATTTTACGCTATCAGACCGAGCGTGATTTTCCCGCCCATGCAGGGACATCGACATTGAGTCCCCATTTGCGCTTCGGGACAGTGGGGATTAGAAGAGTGTGGGAAAAAGCGATCGCTGCTCAACAACTTGTCCGCAGTGACGAAGATCTAGCAGGAATCACGATCTGGCAACAGGAACTAGCATGGCGCGAATTTTATCAGCATGTACTTTTTCACTTTCCTGCCTTAGCAACAGGAGCCTATCGTCCTCAGATGCAGAGCTTTCCGTGGGATGATGATCCCGAAAAATTTGAGGCATGGTGTGCAGGACTTACGGGTTATCCCATTGTTGATGCGGCTATGCGTCAACTCAATCAAACGGGATGGATGCATAATCGCTGTCGGATGATTGTCGCTAGCTTTTTGACTAAAGATTTGATAATTAATTGGCAATTGGGGGAGCGATATTTTATGCAAAAGTTACTAGATGGCGATCTGGCGGCAAATAATGGTGGTTGGCAATGGAGTGCCTCCAGTGGTATGGATCCTAAACCTCTAAGAATTTTTAACCCCGCATCCCAAGCAAGGAAATACGATCCCGAAGGTGAATATATTTTACGATGGCTACCCGAATTGCAAGGCTTAACCACAGCAGAATTATTGAGTGGCAATATCCCTCCCCACCAATGTCAGCGGCGCAATTACCCCTTGCCCATCGTCGATCACAACATTCAGCAGCAAAAGTTTAAAAGGCTTTATCAAGATTGTAAAATTAATTAATACCCCTCCAACCTGTAGCGCACGCTGCGCGTGCGCTACAGGTTGGGGGGATATCCTATGCTTGCCTTTACTCTTGCCTCTACTATTTATGCTGCCAAAATGGCAATAAATTTATTTCCTGAAGTTTTTCTGCCGAGAAATGAATGACAAAATTATTTAAAAGCCCTAATGTACCTAAAAATGCAATAACATCCTGATTGCATTCGGAAAGCTCTATCTTTGTTCCATATTCTTTTGCAAGTCTCTGTGCAAACAGTAATACCCCTATTTCTTTAAGGGTCAAGCATTCTATACCTTCCAGACTAAATTCAAATACTTGAGGTTGATATGCAAGTAAAACTTGAATTTCATCACGAATTTCGTATATAGATGATCGCTGTCTAATATCGTAAGGCATGAAATTAATGATTTTCCTGTCTTGAAAGTGAGAAGTAAACTGATTAAATGATTATCTATATGGCTTTGCAATCTTTTTACAATCTTTATAGATGGGTTATAGATAATCATGGTATCAAAATTATAATACTTTGTATTAGCAATATTGGCTAAGATATATTTTGCTAAGAGATATTTTATTAAACAGCTTTATCAAAGATATAAAAATTGATATTAAGCTTATAAATTTACATATTTAAAGGCTTTATGAAGGAATAAATAAAGATTAAAATCAGACAAAATAGATTTTAAAATATTAGCATTTGCATTAAAAGTTAATAAGTTCCAATTTTTACATCAATTTTACATCAATCTTTTATCACTTCCTTCTTTGGAAATTATAATAAAAATTATATTAACTTAATATATGCAATTCCGATAATTCGATAAATCCATACCAACTGTATTAACAAAGGATTTATCCCCAAAAATATACTTTTATCTGAACTTAGAAAAGCACTTTTTAAATTGGTCTGCAATACCTTCTATAACTACTATAGTAAGCATAAATGATTTTGTGTCTGTAGCAAATGTACTTGACATTAGTAATTAGCTAGGTGCGCTTAAATATATGGCTACAGTCCCTTGATTTAAAACAAATCAAACTCCAAGAATTAGTTGATGGCGCTCCGCGCCACCAGTCAATTTTTGGGGTTTATGTCCTAGTACAATTGGCGACAGCTATACATTCCCTTTATTTAACGTGAGTTCGGAATAATTTGAAACGGGATTTGGGAAAGGGTTTGCCAGCTTAACTTGAACTGACGTTAGTTATTGATTAGAAGCCTGTAACTCATTAAGTTGTGCATTTTGGCTACGGATGCGTCGCGATAATAAGCGAATAATATTTACAGCGATATCGGGAGTCTCATCGATCGCTTCATAAAGTTGCTGTTGCGTTAACACCAAACAATCACATCCAGCAATGGCTGTAACCGAAGCCGAACGCGGTTCGGCATCAAATAGTGACATTTCCCCAAAGCAACTGCCCTTATCCAGAATTGCCAGATCTTTATCTCCAAGATGTACCCGCACTCGTCCAGCCACGACAATATACAGCGATCGCCCTTCTTGCCCCTGAGCAAAGATCGTTTTATCCGCTGGATAAGAAACCTCATTCATAATTGATGCGAGACGAACCAAGAATTCATCACGCAATTCCTTGAAAATTGGAACTCCTCGCACCAATAACAACCGATCAATACTGGTTAACATCGCCTAAGACTCCCCATAGCCATTTGGTTTGCCAATCATTCTGGCTTTTATCTCAGTATCTATATCTTTGCTCTCATGCAAATTATTACTTAGATTTAGGATATTTTTCCCATTATTTTGAAAGTAATAGTAAATTGCTCGCGACTGGGCAAGGACTAGCGAATCTCGATCCTTTAACAATCTGGGCAAAACTTTCATTAGCGATCGCGGTGAAGCCACCTGCAAATAAGCAATTACAGCCTCCCTAACAAAGCCTGTAGAATGTTCTAAACATTTCAGCATTGTTTCCGCAGTCAAACTCCACCATTGTGTACGAGCCACATGAAAACAGCAAGCTAACGTCCAGTCAGAAAGACAATAACGCAATTCTACTAGCTGTTGCAATCGGTTAATTGGCGAGAGGGGCTTATAGGGATGGAGCGTAGCCAGAATATTTAACTTGTCAGGAATAGAGCGATTATCAACCACTGATAGGATAATCTGCTTAACACTCAAGTCCACCGTATTATCTAAGATCTCCATACCACGCGCCAGACTGCTTTTAGAGTCCGACAAAATATTAAAGGATGCGGCTTGAATCGCCGAGCCTGAATACAGTAATTTCATCAACAGAAAAATTCGCTCTAGACTATTGATCGCTTCATTTTGCAGGGAATCTAACAGTAATCCCATTTCGGTACTAGCAACTTTATCGATTGATAAATCTACAACTCCTGCCCAAGCCTCAGTCATTACGCCCAGTTCTTGAACGACTAGTTTCTCAATGCCACTCCGCCCCACAAGCTCTAAGATCGCTTCAATACCTTGTTCCTGCGGAATCCGAATTAAAGTACGCAGTATTTGCCGACGGTGCTTGCCCCAAGATGTTAATAGATTATTTGCGAGAACTGAGATCGATCCCTGCGAGCCAATTTCCCCTAAAATATCCCATGCATGAATGCGGACATTATCAGGACTGCGATCGCTGGCAGTTAACTCTAACAAGGGCGAGATCGCATCATCGCCAAGGGTCACTAAAGCATCATGGGCGGCTTTGCGTGTTGCTTTGTAATGCAATCCGCGAATGATCGATGGGAAATATTCGCTAGCACGGGTAGCGGCGATCGCTTTTAGCAAAGCGCAGCGTACCTCGATCGAGGGATCCTGTAATAATTGCGGTACGTAGAATCGTAATGACTGCATAAAAGCAGCTTCGGCTAAGGCGCGACAGCCCAATACCCGCTCAGGCTGAGAGGGACTCGTAATCATATGGCGCAAAGTATTCGTCGCTTCGGCAACCTGTGAAGAAGCCCCTAACCGCATCATTAAGGCGACGGCAGTTCCACGAATAATCGGGTTTTGCTCTGGTCCCAAATACTTCCTCAGACCATCAATATCACGATTCTGTTCGTCTGCTAGCAATACATAACGCAAACATAAAGCCTGAACTTGAGGCGAAGCTTGATGAGACTGCATTACCTGATGGATATATGGCAGATATCGCGACTCAGGATTTTCTAACATTGCGGCAATGCTCTGAGCCTGCAAGTCTGGGGTCATTTGTAACAGAATTGGCGCAAGGGACTCATTGACCGCCTGTGGCGCAATTTGTGTTAGGAGCTCGATGCAGACTGATTGCTCGGTTTGGGTCTCCGCTCTTGACATTGATTCCGATACCGCGCGGCGCAGTTCGCGAGTATCCACCGTCGATAAACTCAATTGTCCGCGCTCGACACTCTGAATCAAAAGCTCCAGATATCCACGCCTGAGCAACCAAATAATAGCAACCCAGATCATTGCCACAACGACGATTACACCAGCAAACCAATGCGCTGAAACATCGGCTCCGATGTTATTGCGTCTGAAGATTTCACTGACAACCCAGATCAAAACCCCTGCGCCACCTGTAGCTAGAGGATCGGCAATACCTCTGACAAAGGATTGGATCTGACTGCGCAATAAATCGGGTACTGCCTGAAACAGAGTTGGGGCAGTCGCCGCCACAATCGTAAAGCGAAATAGTTCATCAAAGAACTTCAGAACGACAAATCCCGCCAATAAGCCAAATGGGGCAAACCCTGCGATCGTGCCTGTGATGATAATGCCGACGGGTGGCATTAATACTGCCAAAAATACGCCAATCCTCTCAATAATCCGACTAGAACCGAAAAGCTGCAAGGCAAGCTTAAAGACCCCCATGATTCCGCCAAAAATCCCCAGAAAGCTGCCGATCGCTTCCTCAGTTTTAAGATGAATTTCCAGTTGTGACTGATACTGGAACTCGATCATAAAAAATAAAACTTGCGCCGCAATAAAAAATCCAAATAGGAGCCAGACATATTTGAGAATGTTACCCTTTAAGGCTCGGGTGGACATTTCTCGATCTTCTTCACTGTTATAGACCGAATTGGGAAATGCTTGTTTATAGCGGGTACTTAGATAAAAAAGTACACAGGAACCGATAAATAACATGAGGCAAGTAGCAAGGGTCATATTTACAGCTCCCCCTCCCCAAGCTACTAAAAACGGATAGGAAAATCCGCCGACAATTTCAGCAACAATAATCCCCGTACTAATTAAAGGAAAGGCTCGTTTGATTTCGCGAATATTAAATAGCTGGTTCGCGGCAATATCATTATTAATATTACTAAGTACGTAAATGCCTTCCACCCAGAGACGAATCCCAAACACCGCCGCCATATAAAAGAATGTGCCTTTTTGGATCAGTCCGAACCACGCAAAGGGCAATGGCAAGGCAAGCAGACAGGATATGCCTAGCATGACCCACCGCAAAGGAAACAGCTTTTGTAACCATGAGTAAAATACGCCAAAAGCCGTTACCACAAAAGCTGTAGCAATATATACCCAAGTTAGTTTTTCGGCTGTATAGGCTTCCAGAAATAGGGTCGAGCTAGAATACTCAAGCCACACTGCTCCAATCGATGTTGCACCATAAAATAAAAACATCAATAATGTACGTTCAGCTTCATCTGGACGCAGATTGACGATTTTTAGAAATCGGCGCATCGAAGAATTAGAGTTAGGAATGACAGGAGCATTCGGTGCATTCATCTGAGAGTATTCATAGGTGATGGCGATCGTTTGACGATATGTTACTACAAGAACGCAAATCTGCAATGACAGCTATTCCCGCTATTACTTCAATTTCACAAGGACACCTCAATATTTGGGAAACTTGTCAGCGTAAGTATCAATACAGTTTTTTGGAGGAGTTGAGTCTGCCTGATGCCGATTTGCAGCGCAAAAAAAATTTGCTATTAGGGGCAAACTTTCACTTGCTAATGCAGCAAAAAGAGTTGGGGCTAGATGTATCGGCTTTAGCCAATAGCGATCCTAAGCTACAAGCATGGCTAGATGCCTTTGAGCGCCAACCACCAGCCACGATCGCGGGCGATCGCTTTTGCGAACATCGGCGTACCTTGGAAATAAAGATCGATTTGTCGCTGCATCATAGTGAGAATAGCGATCGCGGTCAAGAGTATTTTGTCTTAACTGCTATTTACGACTTTTTGATTTTGGGCGATCGGCAAGCACAGATTCTTGATTGGAAAACCCACCAAAAAGCGATCGCGGCAGATCAGTTACAAAGTAATTGGCAAACCCGCCTCTATCTATATCTATTAGCTAGAACTACCAACTATGCTCCCGAACAATTATCGATGACCTATTGGTTTGCGAATACAGCCGAATCAACGATCATTCCTTATTCACAGTTGGAGTATATCCGTACGGAAGCCAAATTAACCCAATTTTTGACAGAAATTAACCAAGCGCATAGTTATCCCCAATTGCCCCTCAATAGTCCTAGTTGCCAATATTGTGAGTTTCGCGATCGCTGCGATCGGGGTAGTCCTGAAATTGCCATTGAGACTAATGCGATCGAGGATATTCCCGAAGTCAAAATTTAATCACAGATTATACCAAAGCTCAAAATGGCTACGCCATTTTGAGCTTTGGAAACCCTTACTGGGTTTGGTTTTTAATTCACAAAAGTGTTGTCACACTTTCTTGAATTGGTATTAATCATGTTTCGATAGTCACTTGACTTAGGACAAATCAAACCCTAAGAATTGAGTGGCGGCGCGAAGCGCCGCCACTCAATTCTTGGGGTTTATGTCCTAGTACAGCGACAGCTATAGTTTGAGTAGAGATACATTATTGAACATTATTCCGCCTAATAATCCATCGAATAATCCATTACCCCTTGTCTCCCGTCCCCATGGGTTAGCTCGATGGCTCCCGATTATCTCGGTATTAAGAAATTATCAACGTCCTTGGCTGATCCAAGATATTAACGCAGGATTGGTACTAACGGCAATCCTGATTCCCGCTGGAATGGGCTATGCGGAAGCCACGGGTTTACCCGCGATTTATGGGCTATATTCCACAATTTTGCCGCTCATAGCCTATGCCATTTTTGGCTCTAGTCGCATTTTGGTTTTAGGTCCTGACTCTGCGCTGATTCCAATTATTTCGGCAACGGCTCTTCCCCTAGCTAATGGCGATCCGCTCCATGCGATCGCGATCGCAGGAATGCTATCCATCCTTGCAGGCATCATCTGTGTTATTGCAGGAATAGCCAAATTTGGCTTTATTACAGAACTTCTCTCCAAACCCATCCGCTATGGATATCTGAATGGAATTGCCGTAACCGTTTGTATTAGCCAATTGCCCAAGATATTTGGCTTCTCAGTAGATGCTAATACCATTTGGGAAGAGATAATTGGGTTTGGAAGGGGAATTTATGATGGTCGAGCAAACTATATGGCTTTAGCGATCGGATTAGCCTGCGTGATCATAATTCTGACCTGCAAACGCTTTGCCCCGAAGATTTCAGGGGTATTGGTCGTGGTGGTGGGGACAACAGCAATTAGTTCGTTCTTTGATCTTTCCCATCGAGCGGGAATATCGGTCGTGGGTGCTTTGCCGCAGGGCTTACCTGCTTTTCAAATTCCTCACCTTCAACCTGTAGAATTCAAAACCATAGTCTCTAGCGCTGTCGCGATCGCCCTCATATCTTTTGCCGATATGAGCGTGTTGTCGCGGACTTTTGCCATTCGTGGCGGCTATAAAGTCGATCGCAATCAAGAGTTAATTGCCTTGGGGCTCGCTAATATTGCTTCGGGGTTATTTCAAGGCTTTGCTGTGAGTAGTAGTGCATCACGAACGCCTATTGCTGAAGCAGCAGGCTCCAAAACTCAGATTACAGGAGTAGTAAGCGCGATCGGTATCGCTATAGTTTTGTGTTTCACCCCACTCCTCTTACAAAACTTACCCCAAGCAACTCTAAGTGCGGTGGTATTTTCCGCAGGGCTGGGGATTTTGGAAATTGAGGGGACTTGGCGACTATATCAGCTACGTCGGTTTGAATTTGTTTTATCTGTGGTTTGTTTTACAGGGGTTGCCCTACTGGGAGTGATTCAAGGAATATTTGGCGCGGTGGTTTTAGCTTTGTTTGCTTTTGTTTGGAGTGCATGGCGACCCCATTATGCGGTGTTAGGGCGAGTGGATGGACTTAAGGGCTACCACGATATTTTGCGCCATCCCGAAGGAAGAAGAATTCCGGGACTCGTAATTTTTCGTTGGGATGCGCCCCTGTTTTTTGCCAATGCCGAAACCTTTTGCGAACAGGTGATACGCGCGATCGTAACTGCCCCAACGGCAACTAAGTGGGTAGTTGTAGCTGCTGAACCCGTGACCGATATCGACCTCACCGCTGCCGATGCGATCGCAGAACTTGAGAAAACCCTATGTAAGGCAGGCATAGATTTATGCTTTGCCGAGATGAAGGGTCCAACGAAGGATCGATTGAAACGTTACGGGCTATTCACCGAGTTGGGCAAAAATAACTTTTTCCCGACAATCGGACAAGCTGTAGATATTTACATACAAGTAAATAAGGTTGAATGGCACGACTGGCATAATTGAAATATCCGAAAATGAGAGTGGTAGCAAAGTGCTACCACTCTCATTTTCGGATTTGAGTTCTAACTAATATAGCTACAGTCACTTGAATTAGGACAAATCAAACCCCAAGAATTGAATGGCGGCGCGAAGCGCCGCCATTCAATTCTTGGGGTTTATGTCCTAGTACATTTGGCGATCGCTATACCAATTTATTGAGGTGTTGACTCACTTTTAAGAAAAACCCCAAAGATTAGGGACTTGCGAGAGAATAAGATACCAATCCAGATTTGCTAGAATCGGTGGCGCGGCTCCGCCGCGCCACCGATTCTGGTTTTATATTTGGTACTTCATTAAATCGCAAGTCCCTTAGTGGCGGCGCAAAGCGCCGCTACTAGTCTTTGTCCTTAGCAAACCCTACTTTGCTAAGGACAAGCAAGATTTAAGACTTGATGGCAATCCAATCTTTTTTGAGTAAGGTCACAAAGGTTGTAATGCCCTTAGAAAAACCTAGGGGATCTTGCATCGCATATTCGGGAAATTCTTCGTAATGTCGCCATTGTTCCGTAGCATTGTGGCGTAAATGCAAGACTCGTTCTCCATCTTCAAGCTTCCAAAGCATTTGACCGCCAGTGGGAATATTAGCCATAGTCTCCTCCAGTTGTGTTAACCAAAACTTGCAACATTGGCATGAGCTACCAGTTGTTCATGACAATTTGGGCGATCCCAATATTAAATTCTGTAAACACTGCTACTTTTAGTATAGCTATAAGTACCGAGTTGGTGTATAGGCATCTATTTCATATCCACCTATGTCTGTAGGCTGAAATATGCTAATTGAATGGCGGCGCTTCGCGCCGCCATTCAATTCTTGGGGTTTATCGCTATGCTTTTGGGCTTTTGCCGAACTGACGTTAAAATGATGGGGTATGGGAAGTATCAAAAGACATATCAAATCAACATAAGTTTTAACGTAGCGAGATTGAGGCGAAACCATGTCACTAAAAGCTGGCAAAGAGGCTTTATTGCGAAAGCATTATACCGAGGCGATCGCTATTTTGACCGAATATAGTCAAGAGAGTACCGACTTGACCTCTAAAGACTACATACAAGCGCAAATTTGGCTAGTTTCTGCCTACAAGAAAACAGGTCGTGCTGACAAAGCGATCGCCATTTGCGAACAATTAGAAGCTTATGCCGACCCACAGTTACAGAAATGGGCTCAAAAATCACTAACAACACTAAGAGCAGTCCTCGACGCACCTGCCGATAACCGTATCAAGCGTAATGAAGATGTCGCCTCTGTAATTAAGTCCGATCCTCGCCGCTATCGCAAAAAAGACGTTACCCTATCCCTGCCCTCTCGCTACATCTATTTTCTCATTGCCTCACTCATCCTGACGGTCTTAGCCTTTATCGGATTGCAATTTTTACTGGGTTATGTCATTTCTCTAGTTTTTACACCGATTTTTACCTTTGAATGGCTGATTGCTATCTCAGTGGTTTCTTTCATCTTTAGCATTTTGCTATTTTTCATGTCACCTTGGATTATTGACATTACCCAAAAGCAATACCATCGCATTCAATGGATTACCCTTGCGGATTTGGATGAAAAAAGCCCTGAAGCCGTAGAGATTATTGAGAACTTCTGTGAAAAGTACAATATTTTTGTGCCGCGATTGGGATGGATTGAAGATGACGCGCCCGTTGCTTTTATCTACGGGGTAATCTCCAATTCGACCAGAATTGTAGTCAGTCGTGGCTTATTTGAATGTCTAGATGATGACGAAATCGCAGCCGTCTACGCATATCAGCTAGGACGGATTCGGAATAAAAGTTTTGCAACTTTGACTTTCATTTCTGCTCCTGTACAAGTTCTCTATTTTATCTATGTGCTACTGAGCCGACGTAGTTACCAAGCCAAAAGTGCAAAGCAAATCTGGCAAGTCGCCGCCGCCATTGCCAATGTTCTCTATTCCCTCAGTAATTACCTGCTGATTTGGGTTTCCCATGCTAGTACCATTGTCAGCGATCGCTTTGCGTCTGAGGTGACGGGCAATCCCAACGCTCTCGCCCGCGCACTCCCCAAAATGGCAAGGCAAATGTTACCTTACAACCAGCCTGCCATCCCTACCAATCGCCTACTAGAATCAACAAGAACCCTAGGTGTTTGCGATCGCCAAACGATGACCGCCATCGGTTTAGCGATGGAAATTGCCCATGAAGGGCTATCCGAACAAGATCCCTATCGTGTATTTCTTTGGGAACTTTTTAATCCTTGGCGGCGATGGTTGGAGATTCATTCCACCCATCCTTTAGTAGGAAAACGCCTCAAGTTTTTAGCAGGATATTCCAAACAACTAGGGCTCTTAACTGAATATGATTTTGCAGAGCTATTAAAGGAAGAAAAGAAACTCAATAAGAAGCGCCTATATCAAAATTTTTGGCGAGATTTATTCATTCAAATTTCTCCCGTTGTCGGGGTCATAATTGCGATCGTGGCGGCTATGTTGCTATCGCGACTGTTTAACAGATGGTTATTACTCAGCTTTTTGATGATCGGTTTGGGACTAGGATTTATGCTCCAAGGTAGTTTGCGCTATCCAGATTTCCGACGGGTGGAGGATACGGATTTGGTGAGTTTATTAATCGATCCCTATGTGAGCTACGTCCAAGGCACTCCCGTACAAATTCCAGGAGAGTTGCTGGGCTATGGCACGGATGAATTTTATTTGGGTTATGCTATGCGTTTGGAAGATCAAGGCGGAGTCGCTTTTCTGAACTATATTCCCAACTTCCGTCAATGGATTATCGATCCTTCCATGACTATTAAAAATCTAGAAATGCTATGCGATCGCTCAGTAATTGCCACGGGATGGTTCCGACGCGGCAAATTCCCAATTATTGATTTATCGACATTGCAGCCCATTATGGAGGATCGCCCCAAGCAACGCGCATCTCTCACCAGCTACCACCAGTTTTGGAACAATATTTGTAGTTCTATTCTCGTGTTACTAGGTTTATCGCTTTTGCTCCTAACTTCGCGACTATTTTAATTAAGCCCATTAGTGGCTTAACTCACACAAATAGTCCCATAGTAGTTCCATATAGTTCCATATAATTCCATGTATATATTGCCATTGACTGCTTTCTCTCGGTACGTTTTTATAGGTGCGTTTTTATTAATCGTGAGTGGCGTGAGCGGCGTTACTATTGCCCATGCAGAGGGAACACCTGCCAGTCAAGAACCTGTTAAGCCGGAACCTGTTAAGCCAGCAAACGAGTACCCGCAGGAAGTGGTTAGGACTTTTATGAAAGGTTGCGGATTTACTAATAGTAAAGATTTTTGTACTTGCAGTTTAGATAAGTTGCGATCGCAATATACCTTCGCCGAATTCCTCAAAATCGATACGGCAGTTAGAGAAACTAAACAAGTCCCCAAAGAGGTAATCGATATTTTTCAATCCTGCCGCTCCAAGGTTAGTCAAAAATCAGCGAGGGACACAAACTTTGGCATTTACAGCGCATTGCGCTCAAATCCAAACCAAGGAAATTCTTAAAAGCGTTGCAAAGCAACGCTTTTAAGAATTTCCTTGTGGTTCTTTTGTATCGATAATTGCTGGAATTTAAGCAAGTAGTCCCAAAAATAATCCCAAAAATAATCCCAAAATAATCCAAACAAACAACATGGCAATTACAGAAGTTGTAGTTATTGGGGGTGGAGCGGCAGGATTTTTTAGTGCGATCCATGCGGCGCAGGCTGCCCATACTCAAGTTATTCTCCTCGAAGCAGGACGACAACCTTTAGCAAAGGTAAGAATCTCTGGCGGTGGTCGTTGCAATGTTACTCACCACTGCTTTGAGCCTTCGCAATTAGTGCAGAACTATCCCAGAGGTGGAAAAGCCTTAAGAGGAGCATTTTCGCGTTTTCAGCCCCTCGATGTGGTGCGATGGTTCAATGGAGAAGGAGTCAAGCTCAAAACTGAATCTGATGGCAGAATGTTTCCCATTACCGATGATTCGGAAACGATTGTGGAGGCACTCATGTTTGCCGCCAAAAAAGCTGGAGTTTTCCTGCACAATAACGTTTTAGTACAGAAGATCGAGCGATTCGGGAGCAGTAAATTTGAAGTCATCCTCAAGAATGGCGAACCTCTAGTTTGCGATCGCCTATTATTAGCCACTGGTAGCAGCCCCTCTGGTTACGCGATCGCGCGATCGTTAGGACATGAACTAGAGTCTCCCGTTCCTTCCCTCTTTACATTTAATATCAAAGATCCCAAATTACATGAATTAGCTGGAGTAAGCGTAAATCCCGCCCAAGTGAAACTTTTAATCCCTTCTTTAAGCACTGACAAGAAAAAATCCGTTCGCAATCTTGAACAATCGGGGGCTTTACTGATCACCCATTGGGGCGTGAGCGGTCCAGCCGTATTAAAATTATCAGCTTGGGCGGCAAGAGAGTTGCATGACTGTAAATATCAAGCAAAGTTAGCTATTAATTGGCTTCCCAACCTCAAAGCAGAAGAGGTAAAACAAATGCTCTTGAATGCGAAAACGGAACAGCCGAAAAAGTTTATTTCTAACTATTGTCCTGTTGATGTCTCTTTAAGACTATGGGAATATTTACTCGATAAAGCTGAAGTGGAATTGGAAAAGCGTTGGGCTGATATTTCCCATAAGTCCATTCAGCAAATTGTGAATGTACTAACAGCAAGCGAATATGCGATCGCAGGTAAAGGGGTCTTTAAGGAAGAGTTTGTTACCTGCGGTGGTATTCGCCTACAAGATGTCAATTTTCAGACTATGGAAAGTAAGATTTGCCAAGGCTTATTTTTTGCAGGAGAAATTCTCGATATTGATGGTGTGACGGGGGGCTTTAATTTTCAAAATGCTTGGACTACGGCTTGGATTGCAGCTCAAGGAATCATCGCTTAGGAGTTAGGGAAATGATTAATTCATTAGAAAATTTGATGGCAAATCTGACGGAAATTGTAGGGGCTTTAAAATTGCGATCGCATTTATCGATCCTCAATAATTGGCAAAGACAGAACGCAAAAGGAATTTGGGAAGATGTAGTAACTGTAAATTCCAAACAAAATAAACCAATGTTATCTTTTTTGCAAAGGGAAGAGAACATTCATTTAAGGCAGGTTTGGCAGGTTCCCGAAAACCATGCAGCAATACCCATAATGGGAGTAACTATCCGCCTCAGCTTGATTTGGTGGGCAGATATTTGCGAAATATGGATTAATGGTCATAAAGTCCAAGAAGGCGATTTGTTCGATCAGAAATGTCGAATTTTATTAACCGATGGGGCAAAACCAAACCATGAGTTTATTTTGGAAATAAAGATGAATAGTCCCCAACATGATATTGGGGCTTTACAACTTTCGGAATTGATTTTTGAATACCCCCATAAACCTTGCGATCCTGAACAGTTTGCCACTGAACTAGAGATTCTCCAAACCTATATTCCCATTTTTACTAAACAGAAAATTGATTTGCAGCCCCTAGAAATAGCAGCAAATAGATTAAAAGATTTGTTATTTGTCTCCGAGACGATTGACGATGATAATGCCAATGATATTTTTAATCATCATTTCGACGATAAATTCTTTGAGCAACTAGCAGATATTCGCAAACCGCTTTTACAGTACGGGGAATTTCTGAAACAACGCCAAATTTATATATTGGGTAATTCTCATATCGATGTGGCTTGGTTATGGGCGATCGCGGAAACTAAAAAGGCGATGCAACGCACGTTTACTTCAGCACTCAATTTGCAGGCGCATTATCCAGAAATGATCTTCAATCAGAGTACTGCCCTATCCTATCAATGGATGGAACAAGAATATCCCTCACTCTTTGCTCGCATTCAAACCGCTGTAACCGCAGGAAAATGGGAACTCATAGGCGGGATGTGGGTGGAACCAGATGGTAATTTGCCCAGTGGCGAATCGTTGATTCGGCAAATTCTCTACGGTCAGGAATACTTCCACAAGAAGTTTAATCGCACAGTCAAAATCGCTTGGTTACCTGACACCTTTGGCTTTCATTGGCAAATGCCCCAAATCCTATTAAAAAGTGGTTTTGAAGCATTTGTCACTCAAAAGTTATTATGGAACGATACCAACAAATTTCCACATCAAATCTTCTGGTGGGAGGGCGTAGATGGCAGTCGCATTTTTACTTACTTTAGTAATGAGATTGGTCAAGGATTAGAATCTGTAGCGATCGCTAAATATCTTGCTAATCAAGAAGTCAAGCATAATATACACGAAACGGTATGGCTTTATGGGGTAGGCGATCATGGGGGAGGACCAACGGCTGATATGCTTGATATGAGTCGAAAGTGGTCGGATGCACCCATCTTTTTTGAGATGCAGTCGGGAACTCTAGAAGGTTTCCTGTTAGGGCTGAAGGAAAAAAATGTAGATTTACCCATTTGGCAAGATGAGCTTTATCTAGAATTTCATCGGGGTACTTTCACGACTAAAGCCGAGCAGAAACGGCAAAATCGGCAAGTGGAAGTACTTTTAGGTAATGTTGAAAAATACAGAGTGATCGCCTGTTTGAGCGAAAATATTCCCTATCCCCAAGCCGAATTAGAATCAGCATGGCAGGGGCTGTTACTCAATCAATTTCATGACATTTTGCCAGGAACATCAATTCCCGAAGTTTTTGTCGATGCTGATCGCACTTGGGCGGAGGTCAGGGAAATCTGCGATCGCCTTCTGGATTCCCAAATCTCAGAAAGTGCTAATTTAAAGGCATGGAATTTCTTGAATTGGGAGCGATCGGAACTAATTAGAAAGCAAGATAATTCCCTCTGTTGGTTGGCTATCCCTAGTTTTGGTTTTGTGGAAGTTGATACCACGGGGCTTATCGAGACTGAAAATCCGTTAAGCCTTAACTCCGACAGTGAGAAAATTTATCTAGCAAATAAATACCTACAAGTGGAAATCTCGCGGAAAACTGGCGCGATCACTCAAATCTATGATCAGCGATCGCAGCAATCTATATTGCGATCGGCAAGTGATTTACAGTTTTTTGAAGACAAAGGACAATATTGGGATGCTTGGAATATCGATCCTGCTTATGAGAGTAAAAGCATGGAGACAGACACTCTGGAATCGATAGAAGTTATCGAAAATGGTAGTTTATGCATTTCATTACGAATCGTTCGTAAATTCCGTAGTTCCAAATTCCTCCAAGAAATCCAGTTAACCGCCTTTGAGTCCTTTATTACCGTAAAGAATCGGGTTGATTGGCAAGAGGAACAAACTTTAGTCAAGGTTGCCTTTCCCGTCCTGTGGCGATCGCCCCACGTCACCTACGAAATCCCTATGGGAACGATCGAGCGCAGCACCTTAGGAGAAACGGCTGAGGCTAAAGCCAAATGGGAAGTACCTGCTCAATATTGGGCGGATATTGCTAGCGAACAGGTGGGGCTAGCGGTTCTTAATGATTGCAAATATGGCTATGATGCAAAGCCAGACTGTTTGAGATTGACCTTGCTGCGTAGTCCAAACTGGCCATCGCCCAATAGCGATCGCGGGCTTCATGAATTTACCTATCGGTTAGTCCCCCATCAAGGCAGTTGGCGCGATGCCAAAATTGTTCGCCTCGCGCAAGAGTTAAATAATCCCATTGTTTTACACCATAAGGCTTTTCACAATGCCGTCTCCTCAAATGCCCCGATACAACAAAGCTTTTTACAAGTCGCTGCACCAAATATTGTTCTCTCAGCCTTTAAGCGATCGCAGGATCGTTCGGGCTGGATTATGCGTTTTTATGAAACCCACGGTCAGGTAACGGAAACGGATATGGAAATTCTATCTAATCTATTGCCCATCGAACATATTTGGGAATGCGATCTTATGGAAACCAAAGGTCAGCGTCTTTCTCCAGATGAAGGTAAGGCTAATTTCTGGAAAGTTGCATTTCAACCCTACGAAATCAAGACTCTATATATAACCGTTAGCAATTGTGAAATTCAAAAAATGGCAACGCCATTTTTTGAGTTGATATAATAGTTATTAGGAGAGCAAAAATTGTGCTAAGCGATCTAAATCTTCAAAGTGAGTATCGTAGCGATCTCTGTGATTTAGTTCAAGATTTCTACATTCCTTGTTTAGAGAATTCTATTCTCTATAGCCGAGCGGTGGGATTTTTTTCTAGTACCTCAATGGCAACAATGGCAAAAGGTTTGATGTCATTGTTGCATTCTGGCGGTATGATGCGCTTGATCGCCTCACCATGTCTATCAGAACAAGATGCTGAGGCAATCGCTTTAGGTCTGAAACAAAGGGAAGAAGTAATTACTCAAAGCATTCTAAGAGAACTAGATCGAGAATTTGAAGAAGTTCTCCAAGATCGTCTGGCTTGTCTAGCGTGGCTTGTAAGCAAAAACATATTAGAAATTAAGCTAGCGGTTTGCAAGGACATTCGCAATCATCAGGGCATCTATCATGAGAAATTAGGGATTTTCTCTGATGAAGTAGGAAATCTTGTTGCCTTTACAGGTTCAGCTAATGAGAGTTCTAGCGCCTTGATCGACAATTTTGAATGTATTGATGTGTTTTGCTCTTGGGAGTCGGGTGTGAGAGAACGGACGCTCAGTAAGGCGGAAAACTTTCGACGGTTATGGGAAAATCAAACTCCACTGCTGGATATTCTTGATTTTCCTGAAGCAGCTAAGCGATCGCTATTACGTTTGCGTCCTGACAAATTTTCTATGGATAAAATTACCAAAAGAACTGCGGTAATGTCCGAAACCAGACAAGAATACCAGTCCATAACCATAAATCGAGATCTTGGTATGCCAGTATTACCTTCTAATCTAGAACTGCGGGAATATCAAAAACAGGCGATCGCCAATTGGTTTAAAAATAATGGGCGCGGCACGTTGAAAATGGCAACGGGAAGCGGGAAGACGATTACGGCGCTGGCAATCGCTACTGAACTTTATCAAAAGATTGGTTTGCAGGTTTTACTGATCGTTTGTCCCTATCGACATCTGGTAATCCAATGGTCAAGGGAATGTCAAAAGTTTGGGCTGGACCCAATCCTAGCTTTTGAAAATGTTCATAACTGGCAAGATCGTTTATCCAACCAACTTTATAACGTGCGATCGGGAAATCAGAAATTTTTGACCATAATCACTACAAATGCGACATTGATTGGTCAAGGATTACAGTCGCAGTTGCGATATTGTCCTGAGAAAACTTTAATTATTGGAGACGAGGCTCATAACTTAGGTGCAAAACGTTTAGTGGAGAGTTTGCCGCGTAATGTGGGACTAAGGTTAGCTTTATCAGCAACTCCAGAACGCTATTTTGATGAGGATGGAACAGAAGCCATATTTGCGTATTTTGGTGCCGTCATTCAGCCAGAATTTACGCTGGCGGATGCCATCAAAGCAGGAGCGCTCGTGAATTATCTCTACTATCCTATTTTGGTAGAACTGACGGATTCTGAGACTGAGAAATATGCTGACCTGACGAAAAAGATTGGTCGGGCGATCGCTTTTGATGGCGATCGCAATGATAACGAGATGGTAGCGGCTTTATTAATGCAACGGGCGAGGCTACTGGGATCTGCTGCTAACAAGCTAGTCGCTTTACGAGAATTGATGCAACAACGTCTGGATACAACCCATACCTTGATTTATTGTGGTGATGGCTCGGTCGAGGATGAGGTGACAACTGAGAGTAATCGCCAACTAGATGCGGTGGCACATTTATTAGGCTCAGAATTGGGGTATCGCGTAAACACCTATACAGCCGAGACATCTCTGGATGAGCGCGAAAATTTGAGGTTGTGGTTTGAAACTGGTGAATTGCAGGGTCTGGTGGCGATTCGCTGTTTAGATGAAGGTGTCGATATTCCCGCCATCCAAACGGCAATTATGCTAGCGAGCAGTAGTAATCCCCGTCAATTTATTCAGCGTCGGGGTAGGATTTTGCGATCGCACCCTGACAAAAAGCGGGCTACTTTATTTGACATGATTGTATTGCCGCCTGATTTGGGGCGTGAGACTTTGGATGTGGAGCGAAATTTACTCAGAAAGGAGCTACTTCGTTTTATCGAATTTGCCAATCTAGCGGATAACGGTGGGGAGGCAAGGCTAAAATTACTGGACTTGCAGCAGCGCTATGGGTTAATGGATTTATAGCTTGGACATAGAATTCAAAATATGAGTGACGGCGCGAAGCGCCGTCACTCATATTTTGAATTCTATGTTGACGCTTTGCGCTGCTACTATCTAGGGCTTATACCAAGTTAAGAAATGGCGTAGCCATTTCTTAACTTGCAACCCCTTACTAGGTTTAGTTTTTAATTCACAAAAGTGTTGTCACACTTTCGTGAATTGAGCTTAAAGAAAAAATCAGAGATCTGGCGAATCTAAGAGATATTTAAGATAAAATCAATAAACGTATGGGGTGATAGTCCATGAGCAAAATCCAAAGTCTAAGTAACATCGACGAGCCATTTAAAAACGCTCCACCTGAAATTCAGCGAATTGTTACTCAAGTCATCAAAATAGAAAAAGATCGGCTCGATAAGAATGAATTGGGGCGGATCAATGAAGATATTCTCAAAATTGTTAAGGAAGCTGTGCAATGAAGCTGATCTCTATCAAGCTATTTAATTTTCGCTGTTTTTATCTACAAACGCCTGAGATCGTATTGGCAAAACTGGACGATCGCAATATTACGATCTTGCATGGCAACAATGGCACTGGCAAGACCTCTTTACTCAATGCTTTTACTTGGGTACTATACGAAAAGTTTACCTCAGCCTTTGGCGATCCAGAGCAGCTTGTCAATCGTCAAGCGATCGCCGAATCACAATTAAATCAGCCAGTAGAATGCTGGGCTGAGGTTTTATTTGAACATGATGGGAAGCGCTATCGAGTGAAGCGGCTAACCCGTGCCTATAAACTCGTTAATAATAGCGATAAAAATATTCAATACAACAAAAGTGAGTTGTTTTTACAGGTGGCGGGGGATGATGGGAAATGGGTTATTCAAAATCATCCTGAAGCGGTGATCAATGGTATTTTACCGAAGAGTTTGCATCAATACTTCTTTTTTGATGGTGAGCGGATCGAGCAGATTGTGCGATCAGATAACCGCAATGAGGTTGCGGAAGCAACCAAAAAACTTTTGGGGGTGCAGGTTTTAGACAATGCGATTAAACATCTTAAGGAAGCTAGAAAATCCCTTGAGGATGAACTTAAGAGCATTGGTGATGCCCAAACTAAAACCTTGATTTCTCAAAAACAAAAGATCGAGAGTGATAGTACTGAATGTGAATTGAGAATTAAAGAAATTGAGCAGGAAGTTGAAGCTCAAAATCAACTAAAAGCATCTTGCAATCAACGCTTGACAGAATTAGGGGGTATTGATGAAATCCAAAAACGGCGTGAGAATCTTGAGTTGCAAGAACAAGAAACCCGTAGTAGTTTGCGGAGTTTAAAAAATGAACTTAAGGAGGCGATTTCTAAGCAGGGTTATAGTGTCTTCTTGCCTCAGGCGATCGCTGATTTTCGGGAACTGGTTGGTGGACTCCACGAGCGCGGTGAGCTGCCTGCGGATATTAAACAGACCTTTGTAATCGATCTATTGGAAAGACGCAAATGTATCTGCGGTGCGGCTTTGCATGATGGTTCTCCCAATTACGAACAAGTCAGGGCTTGGCTAGAAAAAGCTGGGTTAGCAGATGTAGAAACTGCAACCTTGAAATTAGAAGGTTTTGTTGATGAGGTGGAGAAACAAGCCGCAGATTTTTGGCAGAGCATTGATGCGAAGCAAGCAAGTATCAGTCATATTAAAACCACTCTTTCGCGCCTTGAATTAGACTTAGAATCAATCAGCGAACAGCTACGCAAGAGCCCAGTTGAGGATATTCGACAGATGCAATCTCGTCTTGATGAGATCGATCGCAAGGTGGAGGACTTAAATTTAGAGAGGGGTCGTAAGCTTCAGAAATGGACGGATTATCAAGGACAAATCGAAGTTCTTCAAAAGCAAATTAAGAGCAGTAAGCAAAATGAAGATAAACAAAAGCTTGCCCAAAAACGTATTGATGCGGCGCAACAGGCGATCGATTTACTGATTGAGTTAAAAACTAATCGCAATGAGCTATTTCGCAAGCAGTTAGAATCTCGAATTTGTGAGATCTTTAGCCAGATCTCGTTCAAAGCACAAACACCGAGGTTGAGTGAAAAGTATGAGTTGAGTTTAGTAGAAACTGTGGCTGGTCAAGAGGTGCAGTCGGGTGCTTCGACAGGCGAGAATCAAATACTCAGTTTATCTTTTATCGGGAGCATCATCGATCGCGTGAGGGAATGGAGCAAGTCTGGTTTGGTGATGGGACCTGATAGCAGTACTTTCCCGATTGTGATGGATTCCCCCTTTGGCAGTCTGGATGAAATTTATCGTCGGCAGGTGGCAAGATTGATTCCCCAGTTGGCAAATCAGCTTGTGGTGATGGTTTCTAAAACCCAGTGGAGGGTTGAAGTTGCCGAAGAAATGACTCCTCGTGTGGGTAAAGAATATGTGTTTGTTTTTAATTCCAATAAACCTGATACGCAAACCGATGACATCGTTCTCTATGGCAAGAGCTATCCGTTAGTGCGAAAGAGTGCCTATGATTATGAATATACCCAAGTCTTGGAGGTGAATCATGGTTAATACAGCTACTACAGTTCCTAAAGCAGAGATTGTCAGCGATCGCTGGGTTAAGGCAACGTGGGACGAGTTTTTAGCGATTGCAGACGATCCTAAGTTGGAGACAGGTAGATTTTATTATGACAATCATAAAATGAGGATTGAGATGTCACCAGTTGGACCAATACATGCCCATGAAAACTCCATTGTTTCTAATGTGGTTCGGCTCTTTGCGACGATTAGAAATATTCAGATCTATGAATATACAAATTGTAGTTTTAGAAAAAAAGGCGAGAGTGAATGTCAGCCAGATATTGCCTTTTATCTAGGGGCTGACTTGAAGTTGCCGCCTCGCAATAATGCACCTGTGGATCTCAATAAGTTTGATTTGCCAACTCTGATTGTGGAAATCTCTTCAACAACGCTGCAAGATGATTTGGGATATAAGCGCTTATTGTATGAGCGTTTAGGGGTTAGGGAATATTGGGTGGTGAATGCTCAAACTTCTGAGGTGTTTGCTTTTACGATCGCTGATGGACGTAGTGGCATAGTTGCGCGATCGCAGGTTTTAGAAGGTTTGGAAGTTATCACGGTACAAGAGGCACTTAAACGTAGTCAAACTGAAGATGATGGCGCGATCGCTAGATGGCTATTGCAAACTTTTAAGATTTAAATCCGTTCTGCTAACAATGGTGGCAGAACGGATTTAAATCTTAAAAAAGTAAAGACAATTCAAATATTTCTATGATCATTATTCGAGAGCCTACTAATCCAGAAAAACTCAAAGAAATGGCAGAACCATTTTTTGGCTTACGAATTAAGCTAGCGGTTGATGTGGCAAGAGAGATTTTAGCTGGTGGTGGTGAGCTTCATTTTGATTGCGAACAGTTATTACTCGATGATAGTAGCAAGCAGGAAAATATTTGGGGTGCAGATTGGTATCCAATAACTAAGGAGGTTGGGTTTGAGTCAATTATTAATATTCGTCCTCGTCAGCAAAATGTCACAATGGAAGTTAGGAATTTGCAATTGAAGTCAAGAATTGAAAAAATTGTTCGTTATCTTTTGGAGGTGGTGTAATGGAACGTCATAGTCTTTACGAAAGATTTAAGACCTTGAGTTGGCAGCAACAGTTGGGTAATATTGCTTCAACACTATCTAATATCTCTCGTTATGCGGGTTCACCTGCTTATGATGAATTGACTAAGCTTTCTTTGCGTGAGGCGGCTTTGGCAATTGATTGGTGTGCGCCGAATGTTCCCCAAGAGTTTTTGATTGATTTGGCGACTATGCATAGGGAGTTATTGGCTTGGTGGCAAGCTTTTCCTGTGGAGACACGATCGCTTTTAGCTTTGTATACTCTTCATCAGTGCGATCGCTTGTTGATGATGGCTGGTTTGATGGTGACTGAAGTTAATGAATCGATCGCTTGTGTGTAAGATGTCTTTAGATTGGGTATTGAGGAATAAGTAAGCATGGCTGATGCAAGGGTAAAGATCGCAAAGGATAAGGCGGAATTAGTAAAGTCTTTAAAGGCTGAGGGAGCGGATGATACAACTAAGCCGTTTCAGACTTATGCGGATGTTTTGGTGTTTGCGGCGGCTTTGGGGGCAAAGCGCGATCGCCGTGAGCCTTTTGGCGAGTTCTCGAAAAAAGACCCAGATCCAATCCCCTATGATGTTTTTAGAAAATATGATAAAGTAGTGAAACTTTTGGCTGTAGTTGCAACTAAAAACCCTAGGGTTCTTGCTGACAATGAGGAGGCTGAGGAGTCACGGATCAAGATTTTTGAGGAGTATGCTAATGCAGGGCTAGAAATAATTGACAGTGAAATTAAAGGATCAGTTGATCATTTAGAGCGTATTTTGCTGTTTCTAAGTTCTGAAAGGGATGAAATGGCTAATAAAAATGGTGATTTTGACTTAAGCAATTTATTAGTGTTGTAAGTAGTATGTCAGAGCAAAACTCTTTAAGTGTAAATGCTTCGCCAACAAAAGAGCTTTTTATATCCATGCTAACCAAAGATTTGGTTTTGATTGATGCGATAGCAGATCTTGTCGATAACTGTGTTGATGGGGCAAAAAGACTAAGACATTCTGAAGATTACACAGGTTTATTTGTTCATCTAGAAGTTACATCAGAGCAATTTAGAATTGTTGATAATTGCGGAGGTATAGATGTTACAACTGCTAGAGAACATGCGTTTTGTTTTGGTAGACCATCAGGAATGGTTACTACAAATCATTCAATTGGAAACTTCGGGGTAGGCATGAAAAGAGCATTATTTAAGTTAGGAAAGTTCTTCTCAATTGAGTCATGTACGCAAAACTCTAGATTTAGCCTAGAGCAGAATATAGAAGCTTGGGCAGTTATTAAGGAATGGAATTTTCGTTTTAACAATGTTGAAGAAAATGTACAGGTTAATGAAACAGATATCGGGACTCGGATCACAGTCTCTGATCTATATCCAGGTGTGTCAAGTGAATTGGGGCTAGAAACTTTTATTTCAAGGCTTAAAATTAAACTTCAGTCAATTCATCAAATCACTATGGAAAAAGGTTTTCTAATTAAACTGAATAATATACAGTTAGATTGTTCACCACCTTGTCTAGCATCTTCAGATACTATTTCACCCTCTTATAAAGAGAAGGAAATTGTTAATGAACATGAACAAAAGGTTAATGTTAGAATGTATGCTGGATTATCTATACGAGATCCTTCAAAAGCTGGCTGGAGTATTTATTGCAATGACAGATTAATTCTTGAAGCCGACAAAAGTTTGATCACTGGTTGGGGAAAAGAAGCTGATAATCCAGATTATCATAATACCTATGCAAGATTTAGAGGTTTTGTTTTTTTTGATTCTATCAAATCAGATCTTTTGCCTTGGAATACTACAAAAAATAATATCGATGCTGAACTTCCTTTGTTTAGAGAAATTCGTGACGATATGATTTTGGAAATGAAGCCAGTAATGGGATTTTTGAAGAAAGTTGCAAAGGAAAAAAGATATCAAGAGAATAATGATCCAACTCCTCTAGAAATAATCATTAACAGTGCAGATTTTCTGCCCTTAAAGCATTTTACAAAAGAACAATCTTTTATTTATCCATCTGAAACTCAAACAGAACAAACTTCTCCTGCTATGAGTACAATTAAGTATCAAATGCCTCTAGAAGATGTTAAACAAGTTAAAGAGGTTCTAAAGGTTAAAACAGCTAAAGAGGTTGGAGAAAAAACTTTTGAATATTTCATGAGAATGGAGTGTAATGATTAATGACTCGTAGTTATCAAAAGATAAATTATTCAATTAGACCTGCTAAAAATATTGAAAGAAAGATGATTTGTGATGCTCTTCGCAAATTGACAGAATTTCGTCTTTTAGAAACATATCGTTACATAGGGTTTGGCTCACTATATTTTTCTGACTTTATGCTTTTCCATAAGGCTCTAAATATTAAAGTGATGGTAAGTATTGAAAATGAAGAAAATCCAGATCGCAAAAAAAGATTTCTTCTCAATCGTCCTTTTGGATGTATAGATATGCAATTTGGACACTCAAACGAAATATTACCCAGATTAGACTGGAACGATAATACAATTACGTGGCTAGATTATGATGGTAGCCTCAACGAAAGTGTTTTAGAGGATATAAAAACAATTTGTAAAAAGGTAACATCTGGAAGTATTCTCCTAATATCAGTTAATGCACATCCAGGAGTAGAAAAGGAGGAAAATGGAGAAGATAGGCTAGACAGACTAAAAAAAGCTGTCGGAGAAGAAAAAGTGCCAATAGATGTTTTCAACAATCATCTTCCAGGATGGGGGACAGCAGCAGTATTACGTAGAATTATAGATAATGAAATAAAAGAAGCATTGGCTAATCGTAATGGTGTTTTACGAGAAGGTTCTAAGATCCAATATAAACAACTCTTTAATTTTCATTATAAAGATGGGGCTAACATGTTGACTGTTGGGGGCATATTTTTTGATCAAGGAACGCAGCATAAAGTAAGCGGGTGTGGATTTGATAGTTTACCATTTGTTAAAATTGGAGATCAGCCATTTAAGATTGAAGTCCCATCTTTAACTTATCGGGAGTTAAGAATGCTTGATAATCATCTTCCTTTGGAAAATGAACTCCCAAAACTTGATGGTATTCCAGAAAGTGATATTAAAACTTACTCAGAAGTGTATAGGTATTTTCCAAACTTTGCTGAAGCTGAATTATAAGGCTTCCAAAACTTACAAAAAGTATAGCTATGTCTGCTAAGTTAACAACTAAAGTAGATTTAAAATCTTAATTTTAAGCAACTCCATAATCTGTATATGGACGCTTATATGGCGGTTGTAAACCCAACACAATATCTTGCCTTTCCACACCCATAGCAATTAACTCCTCCGCAGGATTTTGATCCGTCAAATTCTGTTGCAGCCAAATCTTGCCATCCTTAATATCAAAATGCATAACACATCGATATACACGATTTAACTCTTGCCAGCCAATATTGAGCCACTGATAATGATCCCTTTCCACATCAAAAATCAGTTGCACCTCAACCTCATCATCTGACACATCACCACTCACATACCGAGACAATAAACTTTGAACATATTCCCGATACTTACTCACTTTATCCATTTCACAATCTCCTCATTTACAAAATTAGGTTGGCTTAGCTCCTTGCTATATATTGAAAGAGTATATGCCCTGTTAAATAGCTAACATGATGAAGAAATGGTTTAATACCGCAGGTCCCTGCCAAGCTGACATTCACTATATGCTGCCAGCAAGCGATCGCCTGCCCGAATTAGTTGATCTAATCGATCAGCGAAATTACTTCGTCATCCATGCCCCAAGACAAACAGGCAAAACTACAGCCATGATGTCATTAGCACAAGAGCTAACCGCCAGTGGTCAATATACATCGGTGATGCTATCTCTTGAAGTTGGTGCAGTATTTTCAGAAGATGTAGGAGCAGCCGAACTCGCTATTTTAGACGAATGGAAGCAATCGATACGGTTTCGCTTGCCTAGAGAATTACAACCGCAGCAATGGTTAGAAGCAGACGCAGGTGCAAGAATTGGCATAAACCTAAGCAACTGGGCAGAACAATCATCTCGCCCATTAGTTGTCTTTTTAGATGAAATTGATGCTTTGAGCAATGAAACATTAATTTCTGTATTAAGGCAATTAAGATCGGGTTTCCCAAATCGTCCGCAGGGCTTTCCCCAATCAGTTGCCCTAGTGGGAATGCGTGATGTACGAGATTATAAATATGCATCAGGAGGAAGCGATCGCCTAAATACATCTAGTCCTTTTAATATCAAAGTGCGTTCCTTCACACTTAGTAATTTTAGCCGTGAAGAAGTGAGAAATCTCTATCAACAACATACAGCAGCCACAGGACAAATATTTACAGAAGATGCTGTAAATTTAGCATTTCACTTAACACAGGGACAGCCTTGGCTCGTCAATGCGATCGCTAAAGAAATCACCGAATACATCGCCAAAGATCCCGCAATTCCAATTACGGTTGATTTAGTCAACCAAGCTAAAGAAATTCTCATTCAAAGACAGGATACTCACTTAGATAGTCTTGCGGAAAGATTGCGAGATGAACGGGTGAAAGCAATTATCCAGCCAATTTTAGCGGGTCAAGAATTGCCAGATGTACCACAGGATGATGTTCGCTATGTTTTGGATTTGGGCTTATGTAGCAATGAGAATGGATTAGCGATCGCTAATCCCATTTATCAAGAGGTACTGCCCAGAGTGCTTGCCTATGTGACATCTGCTTCAATGGGATACATTCAACCAATTTGGCTAAGTGAACAGGGGGAATTTCTACCTGAACGCTTGTTAGAGGCATTTCTAGAATTTTGGCGACAGCATGGAGAACCATTGTTTAAAAGCACTCCCTATCCAGAGATTGCGCCCCATTTAGTGATGATGGCATTTTTGCATCGGGTAGTCAATGGGAAGGGAACCTTGGAACGGGAATATGCGATCGGTTCGGGAAGGATGGATTTATGTTTGCGCTATGGCAAGGTGAATTTGGGAATGGAGCTAAAAGTATGGCGAGATCGCAAACCAGACCCACTCAATCAAGGCTTAAAACAATTGGATAAATATCTATCGGGCTTGAATTTAGATACGGGCTGGTTAGTGATATTTGATCGCCGTGAGCAGTTGACAATGCTTAGAGATCGGACAACGACTGAGATGGCGATCAGTCCCGCAGGACGAAATATTACCGTGATTCGGGGATAAATGCTTTGCTAAATATGGGTTATTAAATATGGGTTATACTGTCATACAGCGTTATGAC
The DNA here is from genome assembly GCF_006861605.1 of Pseudanabaena sp. UWO310. Lineage (NCBI taxonomy): Bacteria > Bacillati > Cyanobacteriota > Cyanophyceae > Pseudanabaenales > Pseudanabaenaceae > Pseudanabaena > Pseudanabaena sp. UWO310. Next base: position 40,044 of record NZ_SELU01000042.1, read on the forward strand.
AAATAAAAATATGAGAGTTAACGCCCGTCTTGACAGCGATCGCACCAATAAATTTCAGTATATCCGCCAGCGTACCAACCAAGGCACATCGGAAATCATGAAAGCAGCGATCGACCTTTACTATGAAAAACTTCGCCAAGAATCCCCCAAACCACTGCAACTTCTTCAACAAGCAGGGCTGATCGGTTGTGCTGAAGGAGATCCTGACTTATCCGTGAATTACAAGCAATATCTCACCGACAGCCTAAACGAAAAATATGGTCATCGTTGACTCAGGCTTTTGGATTGCATTGATCAATCGCCGCGATGATTATCATGTCCGCGCTCAAAATGTTTTAGCCACCATAGATGAGCCACTCATTACCACATGGTGCGTTATCACCGAAGCTTGTCATATTCTCCTAAAACACACAGGAAACCACGCCCAGCAAACATTTATACATAGCCTAAAAATAGGAGCTTTTGAGGTTTTTGATTTACAAGTTCAAGATGGCAAAAGAATTGGTGAACTGATGAATCAATATAGCTCTTTGCCAATGGATCTTGCAGATGCTTCCCTGATTATTCTTGCTGAACACTTGGGGCATGGGCGCATTCTCTCCGTTGATTTTCGTGATTTTTATACCTATCGCTGGAAAAATCGGCATCCTTTCGAGAACTTGATGCAAATGAACTAGCGAATGTAGAAAAATTGCTACCCTGCGGTTTATTCTTGATCATTTGTAGTCTATTTGGACTACAACAGTAATAGGGATATCCCGAAAAACAAGGCAAATTTACAAACCATGACCGAACCCCAACGCACTGCACCCCAATTAATCGAAGACATCAAAGCGCTGATAATTGAGATCCAGCAGTTGTATTGCCATGATGAAATCCCTTGGATTATTGGCTATTCAGGCGGCAAAGACTCCAGTGCCACTCTGCAACTCGTTTGGCAAGCCCTCCAGCAACTACCAAGCGATCGCCGCACCAAACAGATTCATGTCATCACCACCGACACCCGTGTTGAAAACCCCATCGTCGCCGCATGGGTCAAGCGATCAATAGCAAATATGCAAGCTGCCGCCATTGAAAAAGGCTTACCCATCACGGCAACTTTACTATTTCCCGATGTCAAAGACACCTTCTGGGTGAACCTGATCGGCAAAGGCTACCCTGCACCCCGCAACGGCTTTAGATGGTGTACCGAACGCCTCAAAATCAAACCATCTAATCAATTTGTTCAAAACGTCGTCAGGGCAAAAGGGGAAGTAATCATCGTCCTTGGCACACGCAAAGCCGAAAGCTCTAGGCGATCGCGATCGATGAACGATCACGAAATAGGCAGCATAGGCGATCGCATTGGCGACAACAGCCTCACATCCCTGCTCTATAGCGGCAGCCTACCCAACTCCTTAATCTATAGCCCCATTGCCGACTGGAGCAACAGTGAAGTATGGCTATATCTCATGCAATATCCCAACCCTTGGGGCAATAGCAATCAAGACCTCTTCACCATGTATCGCGGTGCAACCGCCGACAATGAATGTCCTCTAGTGATCGATAGCAATACACCTAGCTGTGGTGACTCCCGCTTTGGTTGCTGGGTATGCACCCTCGTCAACAAAGACAAATCGATGGAAGCGATGATCCTTAATGATGACGAAAAAGAATGGATGCAGCCCATGCTAGATCTGCGCAATGCCCTCGATAGCCCCGATGACTGGGACAAACGTGACTTTAGGCGTATGAGTGGCAACGTACAGCTATTTACCCACAACAGCGACGGCAAACAAGAAGTCAAGCCGATCCCCGGCCCTTATACCAAAAAATGGCGCGAACATTGGCTAAGGGAATTACTCAAAGCGCAAACCGAAGCACGTAAAAATGCACCACCTGAGATGAGAGAAATTGAATTAATTACCCAAGCCGAACTCAGCGAAATTCGACGCATTTGGCGTGAAGACAAACATGAATTTGACGACGCACTGCCCCATATTTATCTCGATGTAACAGGCGAAAAATTCCAAGATATCAATAATCCTAACAATCAAAGTCTATTAGGAGCCGATGAATGGGAGATCCTCGCTCGACTCTGCGGTGATAATGCTATGCACCTCGAACTCACTACCAAATTACTCAGCGTGGAAAAGCAGCATTATGGCAAAATGCGCCGCGTCGGTATCTATGAAGCCCTCGAAAAATGCTTTGAAACCAGTTCGCGATCGCCCGAAGAAGCAATTCAAAACGCCCATCGTTTCAAAAATATAAAAGATGCTGCCGAGGAAGGAAATGCAGATAAAGTCCGTCAACTTGCCTTAGGGCAACCAGTCAAACCATCTGAATCAGATAAAGCCAATAGTTGGGCATCCATGAAATTTGGCGCACCAGTCGCAGAGGTACAGTCTTGATTTTCCGAGAATTAACTCTGCAAAACTTTGGTGCTTACCAAGGAAAGCACACGATCAATCTTTCTGTCGATGTCAGTCAAGACCATCCACCAATTGTCCTGCTAGGTGGCTTAAATGGTGGAGGTAAAACGACCTTTATCGATGCCATCCGACTTGCCCTATATGGTGCAAAAGCCCAATGCTCCACGCGGGGCAACCTAAGCTATGGTGAATTTCTCTCTCAAAGTGTCAATCGTGAAGTTAAAATCGGCGAAGAAGCGGCGATCGAATTAATCTTTGAACAAGCCAGTTTTAATAAATCTGAACTGCGCCAAGTACCAATCTCAATCTCCCGTCGCTGGACACAACAACCCAAAAATAGTCGTGATATTTTAGAAGTCCGTGTCGATGGTTGGAATAACGAAACCCTGACCAACACATGGGATGAATTTATCGAAGAGATAATGCCTATTGGTATTTCGGGCTTGTTTCTATTTGATGGGGAACAAGTTCGAGAACTCGCTCTGCAAGATACGCCCACACAGGGTATTGTTGATGCTATTCGCACAATTCTCGGATTAGAGTTAGTCGATCGCTTAGAAGTTGATTTAGAAGTCTTAGCCAGCAAAAAACGGCGTGAATCATCTGATACCGAAGCTTTCAGTAAACTTACAGAGATCGAATCTCTAATCTCACAACAATCCACAGAAATTGAATTAGAAGAAACACATAAAATCAAACTGGAAAATGACTTAGAACAAGCCAAAGTTACTCTTGCAGAAGCAGAACGTGAGTTTATGCGTAAAGGTGGGAAAGCGGCAGGTGATAAGCACGAGTTGGAACAAAGCTATCAAAGAATCAAAGAGGAAACTGATCAGCAAAGAAAACTATTGCTAGATTTAGCCGAAACTTGTTTACCCTTGATGTTGATTAAATCACCTTTGTTAGAACAAGCGCTCTCCCAAAGCCAAAAAGAGTTGCATTTGCAAAAAGCAAAAGCTGCTCTAGATCTGATTAAAGAACGCGATCGCAAGCTATCAGAATTTGTAGAGCAGAATTTTCCTAAGAAATACAATCACTTAGTCCAAGAGTTTCTGGAAACCGAACTCGCTCAACTTGAAGATGAATCGCAACATGGCGAAGTATGGCTTGGTAGCGATCTTGATCTCGTGAACTCACTCTCAAATCTGTTAGAGCAAGATTTACCTAAAACCTTGGCTCTAGCTAATATCACAGTGCAAAAATTACAATCTTGCGATCGCGAAAGCTCTCAAATCCAAAATGTGATTGCTTCTGCGGCAAGTCCAGAAATCTATCAACAACTATTACAGAATAAAGAAGCGGCTACATCAGTTTGTGAGTCCTTAGCGAATGAGCTAGATGACTCTCGGCGTAACTTAGCTCTACTCGAACGCAAGTTAATCTCTAGTAAAAGAGAACTGGAAAACTATGGAACAACCATAGTCGCAAGAGGAAATTTAGAATTCTTCTTCCAGTCTGTTGTTAAAGTGCAAGCAACTATGGATGCCTTTAGAAAGGAACTCACAGCCCATAAAATTGCCCAATTAGAGAATAGCGTCACTGAATGCTTTCTCCATCTTCTACACAAATCTCGCCTTGTGCATCGTATCACGATCGCTCCCGATACCTTTCGCCTAGAGTTATACAACGCTGAAGGTAAATCTATCCGTAAACATCGCCTTTCCGCAGGTGAAAAACAGATGTTAGCGATCGCCTTCCTCTGGGGATTAGCCCGTGTCTCAGGTTGTCAGTTACCCGTTGTCATTGATACACCACTCGGTCGTCTGGACTCATCCCATCGCTTAAATCTGCTTGATCGCTATTTCCCCAATGCCAGCCAACAAGTGATTCTTCTTTCAACTGATACCGAAATTGGCAAAGAAGAGGTAACTCGTCTACGCCAAAATCAACTAATCGCCCACGAATATATCCTAGACTACGACGAATCAATTAATCGTACGTTCGTGCGATCGGGTTATTTCTGGTAATATTTGTGCCACGCTTTGCGCGGCACAAATATTACTAAAATCTTTTTTATTTAAGTGATTAATCTATGGAACCCCCTATTGAACGTATTCGACTCTCCAAAAATGCTAGGGAGCAATTGCTTAAACTAAAACGTGCTACCCATATTGAAAATTGGAACGTTCTTTGTCGTTGGGCACTATGCAGATCTCTAGCAGAGCCTACTCCACCCTCAATTATTAGCATCACTACTGACAGTAATATAGAGATGACTTGGCAAGTTTTCGCTGGTAACTTATCAGATATTTTCATAGTTGCTCTAAAACAGCGCTGTCATAATGATGGACTAGGAACAGATAAAGAGACCCTTGCGACTCAGTTTCGCCTTCATCTCCATCGTGGTATTGGCTACTTATCAGGCGATCCACATCTTAAAAAGATTGAAGACTTAATTCTGCTTCCCAACAAGGTTGAGAATTAGCCCTTCATTTGACCAAAAATGCTACTGCTTATTCTATTACCAACATAGAGTTCAATAGCAATTTCCTAGCCTTAATCTTAGCTTTCAGCAGCTTAATTGTTTCTGAATTTGTATCTTTGCGCCAAGTAAGACGATGCCCTTGAAGTTCTGCGCAAGATTCCTTTAATTTTGCCTGCCAGCCTTGCCAGTGTGAAATATTTTTCATGTCTTCTAACAATCCCCAACTTTCTTCCTGTTTGGTTAATTTTGCAAATTTCTCATACTGAGGATAGTCAGGAAGGACATAGGCATCTTTGCAATGAAGTACAGGTGGGTTATCGGAGTTGTGATAGTCACGATAGCGAACCTGTAAATCTCTTAGGTCAATTTGCATTGAGGCTTGTATTTTCGGATGGGGCTCTCGATCAAATTCGGGGCAAAAAAGATAGCTGATTTTGGGTTTATGAAGATGGAATTTAATTAAAGTGGCTCCATCCATTCTACCAATGGTACGACTGGCACATCCTTCATAGAGTCTAAGCATTGTGTCAAGATGTTCTAAAGCCGATATATGCACATAAAGAGATTGCTGATCTAGCCGTCCGATTTTGCTGTTTCGACAACAGGTAGCGATGAAACTTTCCCGACCTAGATTAAATAACATCAAGTCAGCAGTGGTACTTGCTCCTTGATAAGATCCAAATAGGGATTTGATATCGGTTTGATATTGTTGGGAAAGTTGGCTTAATTTGAGTCGTTTGTAGGGATTATCAAAATTACTGAGGGCTAGGAATACTAAAATATCTTGGCGGCGCTTATCAGCGATCGCATCCCATTCATCTTGATTTGTGGCGCTTACAATCAAGTTAAAGGCACGGCGCATTGTCCCAAATTCTGTTAGTAACGGCTCAAAGTTTGACAGTTCTTCGCTAACAGGGAGTCTGCCTCGCTCTGTGAAGAAGTCCATGAGGGGAGTAAGTAATTCGCGATAGTCTTCAAAGCGTTTGGATACAAGTCTGATTCTGGGTGTGGTGGCTCTCGAACGAAAACGTGATGCTCTGAAGCTTTGCGCTTGCATTTCGTCACGAAATACAAAATAAATGCCGAGAGCGACAGGCACAGAATCTACGCTTAATACTTGATCGATATAGAGTTTGAGTTCTTCTTGTTCGTAATACTTCTGGAAAGTGTTACGGCTACTCACAACACCGTCACTGTAGGCGATTTGTCCTTTGCCCACATCACCGATTAAAACCTGTGCCGAGACAATTAAAACTTTTTGCGTTAATTCCCATGCTTTGATGATGGCTTCTCGTCTTTCGATCTGTGATTCGATGACGTTGATGATATAGCCGAGGTTCACGATTTCGGCGCTAGTGCGATCGCTTTGTGGTCGATAGTAGGGATCCCAACCTGAGCTAGTAAAGCCGCGATCGCTAATTCTTTTGATATCCTCACCATGACCACAGCCATAGTCAAAGAAGGTTGTATTTTCTGTAAATAGTCCTGCTTCCAACGCGAGACGAACGGGTTTGGATAGGTCAGGGCGATGAATCGCAGCTTTATGGCGATCAATTTTGATGTCTTCTTTGAGCCCCTCGCCCCTAGTCTCTATCCGAGGTGACGAGGAGATAACTTGATGCTCTTTCAGTTCGACATGGTATTCCTGTAAACGTTGTTCCCATCCTTTGCGAGTGCCTATGGTACGGGTCTCATGAAATAAGCCGATCGCTTCTTCTTGTTTGGTTAGTTGAGCGAATATCTGATAAAGCGGATAATCTGGGTTGACAAAGGTTTCTTTGCGATGCAGGATTGGCGGATTGGGGGATTGATGATAATCCCGATGTTGAGTAGTTTGGGTTTGGAGGTCAACTTGAATACTTTGATGCAATGCAGGATGTGGGTCGGTATCGAATTCTGGATAGAACAAATAGGAGATTTTCGGTTGTTCGTAGTTGAATTTGATAATGGTGAATTTGCTTTCTTTGGGAAGTAGTGCTCTGGCTTGGCGATCGCTTTCTTGTAGTTGTGGGGAGAGATAGGCGATCGCGGAGATATGTATATAAAGCGCATTAGGTAACTTTTTGCCAATAGGACTCTGTTGGCATAGATCTCTGATTGGGCTATAGGCATACTCTCTAATCATTGCCACAGGTGCTAAAGGACTGCAACAAAAAGCGCCCAATGGGCGCTTTTTGCAGTTAGAAACGACCTGCTCTAACAGCCTGAGCGAGATCGGTTAAAACCTCGACGGTTGTCTCGAAATTAATACAACCATCGGTAATACTCTTGCCATATTCCAACTTCGCCAAGTCTTTCAAAGGTTGCTTGCCACGATTGAGATGGCTTTCGAGCATGATCCCCACAATGTATTCAGACCCATTACGCACCTGCTCGCTAATGTCTTGCAGTACGATCGGTTGATTTTTGTAATCTTGTCCGCTGTTATCGTGGCTGCAATCCACCATCATGTAGGGTTGCAACTGACGATCGCTTAGGCGATTAGCGATCGCATCTACATGAGCCTTGTCATAGTTAGGACCTTGCTTGCCGCCACGCAGGACGATATGCCCATCGGGGTTACCTGAAGTGGTGATAATACTCGCTAAACCCTCATTGCTAACTCCGAGAAAGCGATGGGGTTGCCGTGCTGACAACATCGCATTAATAGCAACATCAATGCTGCCATCGGTTCCATTTTTAAAACCGACAGGCATCGACAGCCCAGAGGACATCTCACGATGAGTTTGACTCTCGGTAGTTCTTGCCCCGATCGCCGTCCAAGAAATTAGATCCGCTAGGTACTGAGGTATGATCGGATCGAGTAATTCCGTCGCACAGGGCAAGCCTAATTTCGCCACATCTATCAATAGCCCCCTTGCCATGTGGATCCCGTAATTAATATCAAAGGTCCCGTTCAGATGGGGATCGTTGATCAATCCTTTCCAGCCAATGGTGGTGCGTGGCTTCTCGAAATAAACCCGCATCACGATCTCAAGAGCATCGCTAACCTCATCGCGGAATTTGGCTAATTTTTCGGCATATTCGCGGGCGGCTTTGACATCATGAATCGAGCAGGGACCAACTACCACCAGCAAGCGGCGATCGCTACCATTTAAAATATTGCGAATTCTAGCCCTTGCCTCGGAAACAACTTTGGCGATCGCGGTGGTAATGGGTAACTCGGTTTTAACTGCCACGGGTGCTAGCAATGGACAAGTTTCAACCACATGCAGATCGCTAGTCTTAATTTGATCTAAGCCTCGATCTGAATTTTGATTTAAATTGGCATCTACCACTGATACTACTTGACCAGAAATATTTGCGATTTCAGTTGGGGACACGCCTTTTAACTCCATATAATCCATATAAGTATCTACTTATACTTTAGCCTCCCGATGGGGTTAACGTATCCCATAAATGGATTTTTGTTACAACTATCTGCAAAAAATATCTTTATTTTTAGTTTGCTTAGATAATTTTAAGTAGCTAAGCGTAATTAAAAAAACAAAACTAAAACCTGTGACGCACGCGCATCATGTGCCATAGTTTTTGGGGTTTTATGCTTAATTGCGATCGGCTACTTAGTAAATATACTTAAGGAGCATCCAGTGATGAAATTACCGTTGTATATCGTTCTGTTTTTATTTGGATTAGCGATCGCCCAAAGTATCTACTTCTATCCATTACTCCCAGATATCGTAGGCTCTCATTTCGATGCCGCAGGAAAAGTTAACGGAACCTCTTCCAAGTTTATTTACTTTATTCTATACTTTGTCACCTTGGCAATTACCAGTTCCTTTGCTCTGGGTCTTCCTTTACTCCTCCAGCACTTGCCAACTTCATTAATTAACTTGCCCTATCGTGAATATTGGCTATCATCCGATCACATCGAAGAGACATTAAGTTTTTTCAAAATACATTTTTCTTGGTTTGGGGTTGGAACAACATTACTCATAATTGCCATTTTTCATCTGACGTTTTTAGCTAATCTCAGTCCAAATAAAGATTTCAACATCACTATCCCATTTTGGGCTTTATTAGGTGCTTTTATACTATTTGTGATCTGGTGGACAGTGACACTAATCAAGCGTTTCCCTAAGCCGTCATAATTAACAAAGACTCCAAGTATTCTTCAAGTCTTTATTTCCTCTTTCTTAATCCGCGATCGCTTAAGTCTCAAGATTAATACAGGCGATCGCTTGATCGATCTATTGTTAATTATTTCTCCACTCGTACTACTAACTCAAAAATGGCACGTTGCGCTAAAACTAACACACTAAATTAGCTGCATCTATCCACTACTTGCTACGCCAGCAGATTATAGAAGGGCGTGCTAAATTGCTGAATAAGAAAATCAAAAAAATAGGAGAGCTTAAAAAACAAATAATGAATTACAAGATAGAGGAATAAGTCCATGACAACTCGAATTACGGCAAATGAAATCAAACATATTTTTGAACGTCTAATTCAAAGAATAAGTGATGATAAAATTGAATTTATAGATATTGAAACTGATTACTATTGGATTATAACAAGCGACGAGTGGGATAATTTTTCTTCAAACCCTAATATGGTTGTAGGTTCTCTTGTAGATGATTGGATATCTTTACAAAGAATTTTGGAAACAGAACATATAGTGACTTATGTTGATTATGAGCGTTTTGCTAGTATTCTCAGAGCAATATCTGAGGCAATCGCTCCTTCAACAAAAGAGATTTCTTCTGATAAAAGCCTTTAAAATTTTAAGTTTTACCTTAGTAGCGTAGTGGACAGACACATCTAAAGTGGTGCAATAGATTTCAGATTAATGCTTATTGTATAAACACCTTAAGGCTTTCCTAATTCACTATTTTATACCAATTCCCAAAATGGCAACGCCATTTTGGGAATCTCAAAACCTTACTGGGTTTGGTGTTTAATTCACAAAAGTGTTGTCATACTTTCGTGAATTGGTATTAGATGTGCCTATCCACTACTTGCTACTCCAAGAATTCTGGGACAGGAATTATGCACAGTATGGACGCAGTGCATTTAATAGTTTAAAACAATGTGGTTGCTTTACAAATTGATTGAATACTATGAATTATAGGACTGATATGATTTGCAGAACTTTCATTACAACTATTATCACAGTGATTGTATTACTGTCGAATCTATTGAGCTATAGAATTATATATACCTCTTTATTTGATTCCAACAATTTAATCTTTCCTTACACTAATTATGGCGCTCCAGAACTTATAGATCAAGAAGGGCTAAATGGTGTAATATTTAGTTATTTTCTTGGTTTAGTATTTGGTATTTTGTCTTTTTCTATTTCATTTTGGATATTACGTCCAAGAGCTACTGGAAAATATTTGAGGCACTTTTTTTCTGTTCTTACGATTTTTTCATTCATAGCAACTCTATTATGTGGTTATAGATTTACAGAATTGCTATATCATGCTTTAACAGTAGAAAGATGTGATAACTATATAGGCAATGGTTTTGGATGTATATAAATAATTTTCAGAGAAGTTATCTTCTTATCTAGTAGGTACTGGTTATCTAAAGCGTGATCGACATATTTGTGCCTTTTTTGTTGGCATGAAATGGGCATTTCAGAATCTATCCTCTATTATCTGAGCATTGCCCTACTTCAATAATTGCGAGTTACACTAAAGCTAACGCACCATTATTGCGCCAATTCAAGGATGAAATGCAACACCTAGAGATCTTTGCATAAAGGGACTCATAAGGATAATCACAACACACAGGATATCCTCATGAGCTTTACTCTTATTTGTGGAACCAGCCTAACCTAAGTGCTTCTAATGGAAAACCAATAGCTGATGGATATACATGCGGAGCGCAAGGTCTAATTCGGACAAGTCGAAGTGGAGCTACTTATGTCAGTCCACAACTTTCTTTGAGGAATTCTGCCGATTTCCTGATAAAGGATAAAGCTCCTACTGATTTGAGTAGAAAAGGGTTCCCTTACTTTTCCCGTTAAGTATGAATTTGGGCAAGAAGCCAGCCTTGGCAAAGTTCACGTAAATTAGACCAACCACGCCAGAGAACTTGAATACCAATGGGAGATTTGCGACGATGCTCAAGATACC
>NZ_SELU01000043.1:0-49466 GCF_006861605.1 Pseudanabaena sp. UWO310
AGTAAGCTCCCTATAAATTCATTTTTTGTGATCACAGAAAATGAATTTTTTATGTCTATTTTTTGTGATCACAGAAAATGAGTTTTTTTAGTTTAATATCGTTTTTACTTTTTCTAGGGATTCATACCAAGTTAATAAATGGCTACGCCATTCCTTAACTTGGTATGAAAACTCAAAGATGAGTGGCGGCGCGAAGCGCCGCCACTCATCTTTGGGGCGGCAGCTATATATCAGGAGAAGTGGGGATGGAGGATCGTTTTCGGGTATCAGCTAATATGTAAGATGGGCAATCCTAATTGCCTGCATTACCAAGTTACGAAATCATTATTAAATCAAAGGTTGTCTGTGTCCGTGAGTGAATCTGTACTCGAATCTATTTCCGCTGCATCTATCTCCAGTGAAGCTTTAGCAAATCTTGACTTAGCTGATTTTTCGCTAGACTTGCCCGATCCCAATGATGAAGGCTTAGCGGAAGGGCAATTTTTAGCAGAGGTCGATCTAGCTTGGCAAGTATGCGATCGCTTTGACCTACAGACAGATATCTGGCGAGGGCGGATTTTACGGACGGTACGCGATCGCGAAAAAGCCAATGGTGAAGGACGTGGTACGGGTTTCCTCAAATGGCTCCAAGAGCGAGAAATCAGTAAATCTCAGGCCTACTCTTGGATGCAGCTTGCTAATAGTGCCGATACCTTGATGGCTGATGGTCAGTTAGATGCCGATGATATCCGACAATTTAGTAAGAGAGCATTTTTAGAAACCGCGCAAGCCGATCCTGAAGTACAACAGCTAATTGTCGATGCCGCCAGAAATGGCGAAAAGATTACCCGTCGCGAAGTGCGGCAACTTTCCGATGAATGGACTGCCATGAGTTCTGAGCATTTGCCTGACGAGCTGAAAGAGAAGGTCGCCGCCCATACCATTCCTACGCGCTACGTCGCCCCCCTAGTCCGCGAAATTGATAAGTTGCCTGAAGCCTATCAAACCCCGATCAAACAAGCGATCGCCGATGGTTCCGATCTCGATAACATTAGGCTTGTTACTGCTGACGCGCAGAGGTTAACTAAGTATTTATCCAATACCAATCAAGTACAAGCGATCGCCAACCGTTCTGTCAATATCGATCTTGCCCTTGAAGAAGCCCTAAGATTGGGATGCCTCAAACTTGCCTCCGATCTGGTCAGCCAAGCCTCACAACTCGAACAGTCGATCGCCAAACTCTACGGCACATGGAAACGAGTTGCGACTGCGGCCGATCAGTTGTATGTTGAAGCTGGAGCAAGCACTCCCAACCTGATCGATTTACTTAATTCTCTCGATTCCCTCGCCAGTCAAAATATCACCGTACAGATTGGCAACGATCGTTCGGGGCGCACGATTCGCTTGCAAATTACGGAAGAAGATCAATAGATTTGATGCAAGATTTTATGCGCATAAGTAACTGGGTGCAATTAAATATAAAATCCTGAAACCTTTAGCATACGCGCAGCCTATGCTAAAGGTTTTGGCTCTGTTTTTTAATTTTGCTCAGCTATTTACTAACTATTTACTAAAAGTAAAGATTATCAGCATTAAACATTGCTAATACTTACTTCTAGCAATATTTCCCTCAACCCAATTCACCTCTCTCCCCAAAAAAGAGGAACAAGAAAAAACAGTTATGTCAAACAGTGATTCTTTACAACAAGCGCTGAAGCAGTATTTTGGTTATGAGTCATTTCGGGCTGGTCAGCGCGAGATTATCGAAGCCCATCTTGCGGGACGTGACACTTTGGCGATTATGCCTACAGGCGGAGGGAAATCCATTTGCTTTCAATTGCCCGCCTTGCTCAAAACTGGCGTAACCATTGTGGTATCGCCTTTGATCGCTTTAATGCAGGATCAAGTTACGGCGCTTAAAGAGAATGGTATCGGGGCAACTTTTTTAAATAGCACTTTATCAGGGCGAGAAACCAATCAGCGATCACAAGCAATTTTAAATGGAACGATAAAATTAATCTATGTTGCGCCCGAACGCCTATTTGCCGAGCAGTTTATCGAATTTCTGAATATTGTTAAAAACAAAATTGGCATTGCAGGATTTGCGATCGATGAAGCCCATTGCGTATCGGAATGGGGACATGATTTTCGTCCTGAATATCGCCAACTTAGTCGTCTGCGTCAATTCTATCCCGATGTACCCGTTATTGGCTTGACCGCTACGGCGACCGAGCGAGTTAGGGAAGATATCATTCAACAATTGGATTTACAAAAGCCCTACGTCCATGTTGCCAGTTTCAATCGCAATAATCTCTATTATGAAGTCGTTCCCAAGCAAGGAACTGAACAATCCTACATTAATCTCTTGCAGCAAATTAAAAAAACGCAAGGCTCAGGAATTGTCTATTGCCTAAGCCGCAAGCGTGTCAATGAAATTGCGGAACGATTGCGGGAGGATGGCATCGAAGCTATTCCCTACCATGCGGGTTTGAGTGCAAAGGATCGGGAAGAAAATCAGACGCGATGGATTCGTGATGATGTGCAGGTGATGGTTGCCACGATCGCTTTCGGCATGGGTATCAACAAGCCCGATGTACGGTTTGTGATTCATTACGATCTACCCAAAAATATTGAGGGCTATTATCAAGAATCGGGTAGAGCGGGACGGGATGGAGAAGACTCGCACTGCACTTTATTTTTGGGCTATCAGGATTTAGAAACGATTAAATATCTCATTGCTCAAAAAGTCGATCCGCATACCAATGAGCCATTGGAAGCAGAACAAAGAATTGCCCAGCAGCAATTGCGCCAAGTCGTTGACTATGCCGAAGGTTTAGCCTGTCGTCGTACAATTCTTTTACGCTATTTTGGCGAACATTTTCAAGGCGATTGCGCCAATTGTGATAACTGCCTTACTCCAAAACCCATGGAAGATTGGACGGTAGAGGCACAAAAATTCTTATCCTGTGTGGCAAGGGTAAAAGAGCGATTTGGGGCAGGGCAGATCATTGATATTTTACGAGGTTCTCTTAACAAAAAGATTTTGCAGCATGGGCATGAAAATCTCTCTACTCATGGCATTGGTAAAGATCGCAGTCTGGATGAATGGCGACAACTTTCGCGATCGCTAATTCATCAAGGCTACCTAACTCAAACTACCGATGGCTATGCCATTCTCAAGCTCAATGATCGCAGTTGGGAAGTAATGCGCGGTCAGCGTCATGTACTATTACCCATAGAACGCGATACGGAACCTGCAAGGGTTGCGGAACGCGAAGGTGCGAGCGAAAGACCTGTTGATGTGGAAATTCTCTTTGAGAGATTGCGTCTACTCCGCAAAAATCTAGCGGATGAGCAGGAAGTGCCTCCCTATGTGATTTTTAGCAATGCCACGCTCAACCAAATGGCAGAGCAGCAACCGACATCACGTAAGGATTTTGCCAAGCTATCGGGCGTGGGCGCAAAAAAATTAGAGCAATATGCCGATAATTTTATCGCGATTATTCTCGAACATCATCTCCAATATCCACCTCCAGAACCTGAAGAATCAACAAATTCTAGGGTGAAGCAAGAAGCCGTTACGCCTAAATCGAAACTATCGAAGGCAAGCACGCAGCGCGAAACCCTAGCCATGTATGAGAATGGTCTAGATATCGATGAGATTGCTCGCGATCGCGGATTAAAACCTGCGACAGTCTGGACACATCTGGTGCAACTAATTGAGGCGGGCTATGCAATTAATTGCGATCGCCTTGTCACTCCCGAACGCCAAAATGTTATTTACGAAGCACTCGAAGCGATCGGTGGGGATTCTCTCCGCAATCTCTTCGATCATCTGCGGGAAGAATATACCTACGATGAAATCAAGATCGTTCGCGCCCTCTGGCAAAACGAAAAAGAACCTTTATAATTAAATTAAGTAGCTAGGCGTAAGTAAACTTAAAACCTAGAAAAGCATACCGCCCGCTGCGCGGGCGGTATGCTCTCTGGTTTTGGTTTTTAATTATAAGGATAAACTAATTTGGAACACATTACAAAAGCTATGATTGTTAATGTTCAAACTGATAAATTATACGATCGCGATTTTTCACTATGGGCAGAAATTACTGCTAAGTTGCTTGAAGAAAAGCGATTTGATGAAGTCGATTTAGAAAACTTGGTGGAAGAGGTTCAGGCTTTTAGTCGAAGTGATAAACGAGAAATTCGTAGTCGATTAATTAAATTACTCTCTCATTTACTAAAGTATGACTATCAGCCACAGAAGCGAACTGATAGCTGGATATCTACTATTTCAGAGCAACGCCGTCAAATTTTGCTCATTTTTGAAGATAGCCCTAGTTTGCAAAATTACTATAATGAGGTTTTTGATTCCTGTTACGATAAAGCGAGAATAGAAGCATCTCAAGAAACAAAATTAGATGTCGATACTTTTCCTGTAATTTGTCCCTTTGAAAAGCGTAGTATTCTGAATGCAAAATAAGTAATGGAAAACTTACAAGAGCGATTAGTTCAGTATTTAGAAAAAATTGTCATCGAGCGCAATCCCTACTATGCGTCGGCTGGACATTTATTTGTCCGTGAATATATCCGATCGCATTTGGCTAAGTTCGGCGAAGTGATTACCCATGAGTTTGAGGTAAATGGGAATAAACATCAAAACTTGATTTTAGAAATTGCGGCTAAGGATGGCAAACAGCGATCGCCAATAATTATTGGCGCACATTATGACTCCGTTGCGGGTTGTGTGGGTGCAGATGATAACGGTTCAGGCGTGGCGGTACTTTTAGAATTTGCCGAACACTTATCCACTCATCCTGTCAAATATCCGATTCGACTAGTTGCTTTTGATATGGAAGAGTACGGCTTGTTGGGAAGTGATGCCTATGCCAAAAAGCTCAAGGATGAGAAGCAAAAGCTACGTTTAATGATTTCCTTGGAAATGTTGGGCTATTGCGATCGCGACTCCCAGCAATATCCCGCAGGTTTAGGGAAGCTATATCCCAATACAGGGGACTTTATTGGATTGATTGGGAATATCTCCACGATTCCCGATCTCATTCATTTTCAACACCATCTTAAGCCGATCGTGCCCTGTGAATGGCTACCTGCTGGCTGGCGAGGTTTGGCAATCCCCTCAACGCGCCTTAGCGATCATGCTCCCTTTTGGGATGCTGGCTATAATGCTCTGATGGTCACGGATACAGCGTTTATGCGAAATCCTCACTATCACCAAAGTAGCGATCGCATCGAGACTCTCGATTTAGAATTCCTCACTAATGTTTGCCAAGGGCTAATCACGGGTATTACGAATCTGTCTTGATATTGAAATGTCTTGATGAGGCAATTCAATATCAAGACGGATTCTGCATTTTGACAACTTCCACAAGTCATCAAATTCTCATCACAATTTTATCGCCTACAATTTCCACAAGCGTAATTTTTTGAGCAACCTGCTCTATTTCCTTACTATTACCATTACATAGAATCGCAAAAGGTCTAAATCCATCCATGTGGGAAACACTTGGGAAACTACCTTCACTTGACAATGACTCGATGCAACAAAGATTCCCCGCAAACTCGATAATGCTTATGCTAATGTGATCTGGGTACCATAACGTTCTCTCAATCAGCCTTTGATCATCAATTTCGTAATAGATAGGACTTGGACGATTTCCTCCGCCTACCTTGACTTGGGTAATTCCACGGCGAATAATACAGTTGATTTGTTCGACCGTTAAGATTAGCTCGCTCCTTCCGTTTTCTAACCCATCTTGAAGAAATTCGTCAAACTTTTGTTTTAAAGAATCAAATTCTTCTGGAGTAGTCTCATAAATTGGAAAATCTACGACCGCTTGAGGCATCTTACCGTTAATGATAAACCGTCGCCTGATATAGGAAAAGGAAAAATCAATAGAAATATATAGAATTAGGATCACACTATAGTTAAACCACGGATTGGGAAACGTGGTTTGGAGCTGAACTAGAAATTCATCCATGTAAAATGAATTTTATGTAAATTATGTAAATATTGTTAGTTTGGGAACATAGTTATTCTAGCCTTTATTATTCATGGGAATCGATAACGATCCTCAAATAATGCGCTTTAATCATGCTACTGCGGTTACAACTGCAACCTGCAAGCGCAAATTCTTCCTTGATAAGTAGCTAGGCATAAGTAAACTTAAAACCTAGAAGAGCATACCGCCCGCGTAGTGGGCGGTATGCTCTTTGGTTTTGGGTTTTAATTCTGCCTAGCTACTTATATAATTAATATAGTCATTTACAAATCTTAAAGATTACTTGAAAAAAATTTATGAGTGAAGTTTCTAACCCTCTTTTAATTGGCAAAGGACTGCCGCCATTTCCAGATATCAAGCCCGAACATGTCATTCCTGCCATTACCCAATTACTCGAAGAAACTAGCAAGGGATTGACCGATCTTGAAGCCAATGTCCAGCCCACATGGTCGGGCTTAGTCGAACCATTGGAACGCCTCACGGAGCGGATCGGCTGGGCTTGGGGTGCGATCGAGCACTTGCTCAGCGTCAAAAATAATGCAGATTTACGCGAAGCTCACAAAGTTGTCCAGCCCAAGGTAATCGAATTCTTCAATCGGTTTAGCCAAAGTCAACCAGTTTATAAAGCCTATAAAGCAATATATGGTTCTTCGGATTGGGATAGCCTCGAACCAGCCCAGAAACGTATCGTGGACGCAGCCATCCGTGATGCCGAACTGTCGGGTGTGGGTTTAGAAGGGGAAGCAAAGGAGAAGTTCAATAAAATCCAAATGGAACTTGCCGAACTCTCTACTAACTTCTCCAATCACGTGCTGGATGCCACCAAAGCATTTAGCATGACCTTGACCTTGCCTGAAGAGATTGAAGGCTTGCCCCCCAGCCTGCTAGCCCAAGCAGCACAAGCTGCACGTTTGGATGGGGATGATAAAGCTACACCTGAGCATGGTTCTTGGTGCATTACCCTTGACTATCCCAGCTACGTTCCCTTTATGCAGCATAGCCGCCGTCGCGATCTGCGGGAAAAGCTCTATCGCGCTTTCGTCAGTCGTGCTGCTAGTGGTGAATTTGATAACTCTCCATTAATCGATCGCATTCTCGAATTGCGCCAACAAAAGGCAAATTTGCTCGGCTATGCCACCTATGCCGAATTGAGCCTTGCGCGGAAGATGGCTCCTAATGTCGAGGCTGTAGAGAAGTTGCTCGAAGAATTGCGCCAATCTAGCTACAATGCCGCAGTTGCGGAATTTGCAGAACTCAAGGCATTTGCAAAAGCTCAAGGTGAAACGGAAGAACTCAAGCATTGGGATACAGCCTATTGGGCAGAACGCCAGCGCGAAACCAAGTTTAACTTTACCGTTGAGGAATTGCGCCCTTACTTCCCATTACCCCAAGTTTTAGAAGGACTCTTTGCCCTTGTAAAGCGTTTGTTCGGTGTAACTGTAGTTCCTGCGGATGGTAAAGCTCCCATTTGGCATGAAAGCGTTCGCTTTTTTGAAATTCAAAACGAGAGCCATGAAGCGATCGCCTATTTCTATCTCGACCCCTACAGCCGTCCCGCCGAAAAGCGTGGTGGCGCATGGATGAATGACTGCATCGGACGCGCCAAAGTGATTGAAGATGGTACGCCGATTACCCGATTACCCGTTGCCTATCTCATCTGCAATCAGTCGCCCCCCGTCGATGATAAGCCTAGCCTGATGACCTTTGGCGAAGTGGAAACCCTCTTCCATGAGTTTGGACATGGCTTGCAGCATATGTTAACTAAGGTGGACTATGCGGGCGCTTCGGGTATTAATAATGTGGAATGGGATGCGGTGGAATTGCCCAGCCAGTTCATGGAAAACTGGTGCTACGATCGCGCCACCTTGTTTGGTATGGCAAAACACTACGAAACAGGCGAAACCCTACCAGAAAGCTATTTCCAAAAGCTCGTTGATTCCAAAAACTACATGAGTGGTTCGGGAATGTTGCGTCAGTTGCACTTTAGCCTTGTTGATATCGAACTCCATCATCGCTATCAAATCGGCGGCTCTGAAACTCCGCTCCAATTGCGATCGCGCCTTGCGGAAAAGACGATGGTCATCCCACCTTTGCCTGAAGATAATTTCCTTTGTTCCTTTGGTCATATCTTTGCTGGAGGCTATGCCGCAGGTTATTACAGCTACAAGTGGGCGGAAGTCCTCAGTGCCGATGCCTTTGCCGCCTTTGAGGAAGCGGGGCTGGAAAATGAAGAAGCGATCGCTTCAACTGGCAGACTCTATCGCGATACAGTGCTTGCCCTTGGCGGTAGTAAGCATCCAATGGAAGTCTTCAAGACCTTCCGAGGACGCGAGCCTAGCACTGCACCATTACTTCGTCATAGTGGCTTAGCGAAGGTTTAGCACATGTAGCGGGCAATGCATAAATTGCTCCTAAGTAGCTAGGCGCAATTTATAAAAACCCAAGACCTGTAGCGCACGCTGCGCGTGCGCTACAGATCTTGATTATGGGGTTTAATTATGCTCAGCTAATTACATCTCACATTCCGCTCGTAATGGAAGGGTAAAATAGGAGGCAGGTATTAATACAGAGACGAAAGTATCGAACCTAGACCATATTTACTTGTGACAATTATTATTCAGTGGAGAATTTAATGTCTAACCTTCAGAACGGACTTGCATTATTTCAATCAGGAGAATATTCTCAATCTTTTGATATGTTATTACCTTTGGCAGAGGAAGGAAATGCTGAAGCGCAGAGTGTAATTGGGTGTATATACGAGCTGGGACTTGGAAAAGATATAGATATGAACAAGGCAATATATTGGTATGAAAAATCTGCCGCGCAAGACCATATTATCGCTCTTAACAATCTAGCTAATATTTTTATGTATCTCTATCGAGAAGGTTTAATTGATACAAATAAAGCAGTAAACCTATACAGGAAAGCTGCTGAGCTTGGAATGGCTCCTTCACAATATATGATAGGCAAAATATATTTAGAGGGAATAGGATTAGATGTTAATGAAACTGAAGCTGTTAAATGGTTGAAACTTGCCTCTGCAAATGATTTTGAGCCAGCAAAAACTATGCTGTCTAGTATTTTAAGTAGTTCAGCATAATTAAAAACCAAAACCCAAGAGCATACCGCCCGCGTAGCGGGCGGTATGCTCTTCTGGTTTTTAAGTTTACTTATACCTAGCTACTTATCTTTTTCGCTCCAACCAAAAATCAATAATCGCTATTGTCGCAATCTGATTGCCAGATAGGTATAGCGCCCATGGCTAGCGACAAACCAATATTTCTCGCCGAAGATCAGTTTCAAAAAGAAAGATCCGATCGCACCTTTCTTTTTTATGATAGTAGCTATGCCTAGATTTCAAAGCCGACTTTTTAATTGGATCGATCGCTCGTGGCCAGTTCAGGCTGGACGAGGCGTTAGGCGATCGCTCGATCAAAAACTCAAACAGATGACGGGATTGCCTTTACAGGAATTGCCGCGACTGTTGGCTTATCAAGTTGCCAAGGCAGCCCTATATCCAGTGTATTTAGTCGCCTCGGCAGCCAAGAAAACATTCCCATTACTCGATCGTAGCCAAGTCGAAGCTAGGGAAAATTTGCGATCGCAACCCCATGCTACGGGACTTTTAGCGGAACCCTTGCCGATTAAGGAAGATTTAGATAATGCCATTCGCCAAACCGATGATTTGCCCTCTGATTTACAAACCAATGCCCCTGACGAAGCGCTAAAGTCCGAGATACCATTACTTTGGCGACCCTTGGTGAAGTTTTTTAACTGGATCGATCGCACTACAGTACGCATAGATCGAAACATTGCGACGTTGGTCAAGCGGGAGCCTGATGGGCTGGCAGATCGTTCTGAATTAGAGTCAAAATTGCTTGCCAATCGGATTTTTGCGGAAATCTGGCAACAGGTCGAGCAGGGACAGACCGACCCGAACAACTTGAAAACCAGTAGCGGATTGACTGAAAACGTGGCATTGGGAAGAAACCGACTCGAACAGTTGCGGCGGTTGATTGAGGCAGCGATCGCTTATTTCTTTGGAACTCAATCCCAATCTCCATCACAGATTCAAGACGAAAACATTATTGGGGATGGGGAGCGTCCAGAAATCGATAGTTCGGAGACATCGGACGAGCAGATATTGTCGGGGGAAGCACCATTAAAACAGCGGAGCGTTAACCCCTCGCAAGGAAGCGCTCGCCTGTTCGCCGCCAGAAAAGCAGCAGCCAAAAATTCGTTGCAAACCAATTCATCGCCAGCAGCCAACCCAACCGATGCAGGCGATCTCACAGCAAATGCAACGTTAGCGGAAAGTAACAACCTCGATCGCTTGCGCGATCTGATCGTGGCGGCGATCGATTATTTCATTGGCAAGCGATCGCTTGATGGTGATGGAAGCACAGCTTTTAGCAATGCGAATGATGATACAAATGGCTCTCCATCGGAATTGCTATCGGCAGAATTTATTGACAAATTGCAAACTATGGGAAGTTCGGTAAAAGGGAACCAACCCAGCCACAATTCTGGCTCCGCTCTTAAACCTGACAATCAACTCGAACGCTTACAAAAGCTGATCGAGCAAGCGATCGCCTATTTCTTTGGCAAGCAGAAACCAACTCTAGATGAAACCTCAGATATAAGTCCTAGGGAAGAAGCTTGGTTAACGATGGAAGAAGTGTTTGGAGATGATAATGGTCCTTGGCCGCTTCCTTTAGAATATGAATCGATCGCTTTTAGTAAATCGCCAGATCGACAGGCAATTCATTCATCGGGAGAGTTACAGAATTCAGAAACGACGACCACGCAGATTTCCCAAGATCGTTTAGGGGGAAATTTGGTCTTTGAAGAAGAACTTTTAGATCTCCAGCAATCGAACTCCGACCCAGAAAGCGATCGCCCTCTTAAGGCTTGGATTGAGGCAAATGCTAGCCTTTTAGGCTATGTCTATAATCCCGTTATGACGGTAATTTTCTGGGTCGATGCGATCGTTCTCAAAATTGAAAATCTGATTATTGGATTTTGGCGAGGATTGCTCAATTTTCCCAAGCGATTAATTCGTTTTATTCGTTATGGAAAAAGGTAGCCCATCCTGATCTATAGCTGCCGCCAGTCTTGTATTGTTGCCGCGCTCCGCGCGGCAACAATATTTTGGGGTTTATGCCCTGATACAGTTGACGGCAGCTATATTTATCTTCAAGAATGGCGGCGCGAAGCGCCGCTATTCTTCTTTATGGATTGACTTCCTGTTCAGCCCAATTCCCTTGTTCGTCAAGAAGGTAGAGCCAACGGTTTTGAGGATTACCGCGTAATTCTAGGCGATCGACTTCTATCGGTTCGATTAATAGCAGACAAAAGGAAGGAAGTGGCTGTTCGGGATCGGGAGGGGCGATATGGGCAAAATCAATCCTTGGCATCCGTGGATGTCCCCAAGCAAACTGCATTCTGGCTGGATCTGAGAGCGCTTTCCACGCATCCGATCGCGCTTTTTGAAATTGTAAGTCCGAGCATTCACTGTTAATCAAGATCGATTTGCCGAGAATCCGAAACTGCGATCGCGTTTTGGTGAAATACCAATTGATCTCTGCCCAAGGATTAGCATCAATTTGCGCAATTTTTTGACTGCGCTCATCCGTAACAATTTTGAGACAATCTTTAAGGCGATCGCAATTTTCCAAAAAACCACGAAATACAACTGTCCGATTGCGCGGACGCTGATCGCAACCCATCGTTGCTAGCTGTAAGAATCTTGATTCGGGTTGATTGCGATGTTGATGTAAACTTCGAGCTAGATGCGATCGCCACATAAAAACATTTAGAATAGGTCTGTGCTAAGTAGTTCGGCATAATTAAAAACCAAAACCAGAGAGCATACCGCCCGCTGCGCGGGCGGTATGCTCTTCTAGGTTTTAAGTTTACTTATGCCTAGCTACTTACTTCCTTTAACAAGCACAATTCTATTCTAAATGGTATTATGGCGAATTTGTGGATTGAAGGTGGTAGTCGCAGCGGCAAAACTGAGCTTTTGTGCCAGCAGTTTTGCCACTGGGTCGATCGAGATTTTGCCAACCAGTCCAACCCTCAAGCAGCTTCCCAAAAGGTTTTAGTTTTTACCGTTGATGCCCAACGCAGGGGCAAGCTTAACGAAGAACTGATGCTGGCAACCCACGGACAATACCCCGTCACTGTGGTCACACCTCTGAGCTTTTTTCGTGATGAAGTTCGCCTATTTTGGACATTGCTCGTCAAGCAATTGGGGATAAAAGCCCAGTTTCCGCTCCTATTAAGGGTTGAGAACGAGCAAGAATTAGCCCATACACTCTGGAAAGATCGCCTTGAAACAGGAACTCTCCAGATGGAGGGCATTGGGCGCGATCGCCTCGTGCGAAGACTGTTAGATCTCTTTCTCCTAGCTGCCTATGGCGGGCGCGATATCCGCGAAATCCCCAAGGTTTTAAATGCTGGGATCGAGACAATTCTCCCAGAAAATCATGAAGAGCTAGGGGAAAATATTGCCGAGCAATGGCAAGAGATCGGGGAGGCTTTACAGGAATGGCGGGGATATTGTTGGCAACGCGGTTTGCTGACCTATGGCATTATTACCGATCTATTCGGTCATTATTTATTGTCGAATTCGCAATATCAGCGCAAACTCCAACAGAGATTTCAATATGTCATTGTCGATCGCGCTGATGAGATGCCTGCGATCGCCTGCGATTTATGCAGATTGATCCTCGTTCAAGGCGCACAGGGCCTCTTTACCTTTAATCCCGATGGCTTAGTCAGATTAGGACTGGGAGCCGATCCTCAATATTGGCAAGAACTCAAAGCTGAATGTGAAAACATCCATTTACCGCATTCTCAAACCACCTTGGGGGCTGACATCGCCGCCTCGGCGATCCAGCTTGTGAGCGAACCAATTTTGCAGTTTATGGAACCCTACGCCACCCTACGTTCCATTGAATCGGTTTCTCGTGCCAAACTATTCCGTAACGTTGCCGAAACCATTGCCTCAGCGATCGCTTCTGGCGAAGTTAAGGCAAACGAGATCGCCATCATTGCCCCCGGTTTAGACAATATTGCCAACTATGCCTTGGTGGAAATCCTGCGTAAAAAAGAGATTAATGTCAATCCCCTAGACGATCAGCGCCCACTATCCTACTCGGCACAGGTGCGATCGCTTTTAACCTTGCTTACACTGGTCTATCCCAACCTTGGCAACCTTAGCAGCCGCGATCGCATTGCCGAAATGCTGGTGGTACTTACCGAAGCGATCGACCCCGTTCGGGCGGGAATGCTTGCCGACTATTGCTATGCGCCCCATCCCGAACATCCGCAACTCCTAGCCGCCGAAACCTATAACCAGTGGAACCGTCTCGGCTATGAAGCCACTCAAACCTATGAAAAATTGCGACAATGGATCGAGCAGCAATCACCTAAAGATACGCCACTTTTATTTATCGATCGCGCTATTCAGGCTTTCTTTAAACCTCGCAAACTGAATTACGAACATACCGCCACCCTACAGGAATTGATCGAAACCGCTCAATACTATTGGCAATTAGGCTATCGGCTCGATCTCGAAGATGCGGTCATTCTCGAAAAGTTTATTCAACTGATTCGGCAGGGTACGGTGACGGCAAATCCCTATGCTCCCGATCTGCCCCAAAATAGCATCGTGCTAGCGACGATTTTTCAATATCGGATGGCTCGGCTTTCCCATCGTTGGCAATTTTGGCTGGATGCTAGTTCCGACCTGTGGTTGCAGGGAGGAGCCGCCTCTCTCTATGGTGCGCCTCTTTTTCTTAAGAATTGGACTGGAGAGGTATGGACGATCGAACATCAGCGCAGTGCCGATCAGCAGCGGTTACAGCGGTTGATTAGGGATTTACTCGATCGCACTAGCGATCGCCTCTACCTCTGTCATAGCGAACTAAGTACCAACGGTCAGATCCAAAACGGAGTATTAAGTCCCTTAATCGAAATCAGCCAAGCGGTTTAGGCTAGGGATAGTTCGCCTACGGCTTCAAGGCGGCTATATTTACCGATCGAGAGAAAAGATTCTTCTAAACTCTGGGCGACGGTCGGACTAATCCAGCCCAACTGTTTGAGCAGGTGGATAGAAACCGCATTCTTGGCTCGTTTCGAGCCATCCATCACCTTAATCGCCAGCCCCAATCCTTCGCCAATGCGACCGATGCATTGCACGCCTTCCGCTCCCGATTTACTAACAATTTCGCCCCCAGTCAGCCGCATTAATTCCGTATCAAATTGACCATCCCCAGAAACCATATCAGGATGTCGGGTCATCGCGCGGGCAATGCGTTCTAAATGTAATTGATCGTGAGCTGATAGCTGGGCATACAGCCTTGCCAATTGACCGATTTCTAAGAGGTAGGTGGGCACACCACAGTCGTCATGGGCGCAAATAAATTCCGCAGCAGGCATATGCAGCAAATCTGCCATAGTATTCAAGGCAAGTTTCTGCACGGGATGATGTCGATCCATATAGGACGAAATTTGCCAACCCTGTTGCTTGCAGATCGCGATCATGCCTGCGTGCTTACCAGAGCAGTTATGTTGTAGGGGGCTTTTTTGACATTCTGGTACTGGGCATTGCAAAGCGCTCGGCTCGACATCGCAGCGCCACAGAATACTAAAAACCTGTCGGGCTTGGGCGATCGTCCCTTGGTGCGAACCACAAATTATGGCAAGGTCGGTTTCCGATAGGTTGAACTGCTCCTGTGCGCCACTAATCGAGACAGGCAGAGCTTGAATGGGCTTCAGACAAGAACGAGCAAAGGTTGTCGTCTGGGGATCGCCTGCTGCCGAGAGCACGCGACCTCTCGTATCAACGACAGCAGCTTGACAAGAGTGGCTTGATTCGACAATGCCCTCACGTAGCAATTGGACGGTAATTTTGTTAGCGGAGAAACGATTGCGCTTGCCAAGATTCATAATTTACTGCTTGAGGATCGCCATCATAATCCTACGGCAAGGTTAAGATATATATGAAGATATGTAACAATTGTAGATATTAATACATAAATAATTTCTCAATGATTTCTACAGGGACTGAACCGATCGCAGGTGAATATTGGCAGTGGCGCGACCAAAGGGTTTACTTTGTGAAGGCGGGGGCTAATCTTCAGCGTCCGCCCTTGCTCTTGGTGCATGGCTTTGGGGCTTCCACCGATCACTGGCGCAAAAATATTGCCGATCTCAGTCAAGAATTTGAGGTATATGCGATCGATCTGCTCGGTTTTGGGCGATCGCAGAAACCAGCTTGGGAATATAGCGGCGATCTCTGGCGCGATCAACTTGATGACTTTATTTCCACCCAGATCCAACGTCCCACGGTGATCGCGGGGAATTCCCTCGGTGGCTATGCTGCTCTATGTGTTGCAGCCGATCGCCCGCAATCCGTGGCAGGAGTTATCTTACTTAACAGTGCTGGTCCTTTTACCGATACCAATCCCCTCGGCTCACAAAAAGTAAATCCACTCCAAAAGGCAATCTCTAAAACCTTGCAGGGGGTTTTGCGGCAACCTTGGGCGAATCAATTGCTATTTGCCTTTGTCCGTCAAAAATCCCGCATTCGCAGTACCTTAAATAAAGTATATCTAGATCGCTCCGCCGTTACCGATCAACTGGTCGAAGAGATTTATCGTCCATCCTGCGATGAAGGAGCCGCACAGGTTTTTGCCTCAGTATTTAGCAGCCCTCAAGGTAAAAAGGTGGATGAATTATTAAAGGCGATCGCAGTTCCCCTATTAACAATCTGGGGCGAAGGCGATCCTTGGATGAATTCTCGGTCTAGGGGAGCTAAGTTTCGCGAGTTTTACCCAGCCTTGACCGAACATTACATTCATGCGGGACATTGTCCCCATGACGAGAGTCCTGCGATCGTCAACCAATTAATTCGCGATTGGTATGCGACTGCTTTATCCCAAAGCTAAAAATGGCTATGCCATTTTTAGCTTTGGGATTAGGACATATAGCTGCCGCCAACTGTATCAGGACATAAGGGACTTGCGATTTAATGAAGTACCAAATATAAAACCAGAATCGGTGGCGCGGCTCCGCCGCGCCACCGATTCTGGTAAATCTGGATTGGTATCTTATTTTCTCGCAAGTCCCTAATACCAATTTCCAAAATGGCGTTGCCATTTTGGAAATCTCAAAACCTTACTGGGTTTGGTGTTTAATTCCCAAAAGTGTTGTCACACTTTCGTGAATTGGTATAAAACCCCAAAGAGAGTTGCCGCTCGGAGCGCGGCAACTCTCTTTGGGGTTTTGATTTTGTCCTAACAAAACTGGCGGCAGCTATAAACCCCAAGAATTGAGTGGCGGCGCGAAGCGCCGCCACTCAATTCTTGGGGTTTGATTTGTCCTGAGTCAAGTGACTGTAGCTATATTAATAACTTAGGAGGAATCGACAAAAACAACACGCCATTCCCCAGCCAAGGTTGAGTTTCTGGTAAAGATAAACCAATCAGCCCAGCCTTTTTGAGAACCAATACCCCTCTAGACTCCCCCCAGATCAGCATCTCAGCCCAAGTCGTCAGGTCTGGCTCATGTCCGATCATGCCTAGCGAAGCTTTGGATGGTTGTGGATGTTGGGTGAGCCATGCCGAGATTCCCTGTAACCATCTATCAATATTCCCTTCGGGCGCGAGTTCTGTCTCTTGTGCCAAGGGGCAGTTACCAAAAACATCCGTAAAGATATCTGCGGTTTGTTGGGCGCGAACCAATGGACTGGTTTGCAAAAGGTCAAAGCGCAAACCCAGATCGTAGAGCCGCTTGGCGACCTGTTTAGTTTTTTTGCGCCCCTCATCGGTAAGAGGACGCTTGGTATCATCCTCAAGGTAGTTTTCCCGCTCCTCCGCAATGCCATGACGAATGAGATAGAGACTAGGCATTGACTAAAGAACCTCCTAATCCTTCCAGCAGACCTGCAAAAAGGGCTTTGCCATCGGTGCCACCGAGAATTCCTTCTACAGCTCGTTCGGGGTGGGGCATCATTCCGAGGACGTTACCTTGTTTATTGCAAATACCTGCAATGTTTGCCAAGGAGCCATTCGGATTACTCTCATCGGTAATGTTGCCGATCGCATCGCAATAGCGGAAAACGATTTGATTCTGGTCTTCTAGCTCCTTAAGGGTATCCGCATTAGCAAAGTAGCAACCTTCGCCATGGGCGATCGGCAAAGCAATGATTTGCTGTTGTTGATATTTTTCGGTAAATATTAAGTCATTGCGCTCAACCCTTAGCGGGACGCGATCGCAAATAAAATGTAAGTCGCGATTGCGAACTAATGCTCCTGGTAGTAGCCCCGACTCGGTCAAAATTTGAAATCCGTTACAAATGCCGATGATGTATTTACCCTTTGCCGCATGTTCCTGTAACGAACGCATTACTGGTGCAAATCTTGCGATCGCACCGCAGCGGAGGTAATCACCATAACTAAATCCCCCAGGCACGACGATCGTATCGCAATCGCTAATATCAGTTTCGGTATGCCAGATCAGCCTTGTGGGTTGCCGCAAAATACCACTAGTAACCGTAGCAACATCGCGATCGCAATTAGATCCAGGAAATACCAGAATGCCAAATTTCATCTCTATGACTCCTGAGCGATCGGGGTTAACTCAAAACGATAATTCTCAATGACAGGATTTGCCAGTAATTTATCGCAGGTTTCATCTAACTTTTGCGAAGCCTCCGCTTCATCGGCAGCATCAAGGATAATTTCGACATACTTGCCAATGCGAACAGAATCAACGTGATAATCCATTTGCTTAAGTGCCGACTGTACGGCAGTCCCTGCGGGATCGAGAACCGATGGACGTAAGGTAACAAATATACGGGCTTGATACTTCATGCGGGGTGTCAAATATTTAGATGCGATCGGTAGATACAGTATTTTTCAACAGTTAGATAGATAAATAGATCTACAGGATCTTGAATCACGATCATATAGCAAATTGAAAGCCTCTAATACCAATTCTCAAAATGGCGTTGCCATTTTGAGAATCTCAAAACCTTACTGGGTTTGGTGTTGAATTCACAAAAGTGTTGTCACACTTTCGTGAATTGGTATAAGTAGCTAGGTGCAATTAAATATAAAAGCCCAAAAGCTGTAGCGCACGCTGCAAGTGCGCTACAGCTTTTGGTTCTGGGTTTTGATTATGCCCAGCTACCTATAGCAACCTAAGGTTTACTTAGGACAAGTCAAAACCCAAGAATTAATTGGCGGCGCTTCGCGCCGCCAATTAATTCTTGGGTTTTATGTCCTAGTACAGCGATAGCTATACCAATAAGAGAATAGCGGCGCTTTGTGCCGCTATTCTCTTATTGGGTTGTGTTTCTTAGTAAGCGGCGCTTGTAAAAAGGCTTGAGTTTGATTGGTAATTACGACGAATTATCTAAGCTTAGGCTTAATCTTCATCGTCAAAATCATCATCTTCCTCTTCATCATCGTCTTCAAATTCCACATCATCATCCACTAGCTCATCGTCAAAATTACGACGAGTACGAGGCTTATCGACGACACGGATTGGCTCGATCCGAGGTTCAATGATTTGGTAATTTCGCGCCGTATTGTCATCAATAATGACATCATCCGCTTCTTCGTCGTAGCCAAGATCTGGCTCGTAGCCATTATCAACATCGACAATAGGCGTATCGTAAGCATTAAAGCCCGTACCCGCAGGAATCAAACGACCGATAATGACGTTTTCCTTCAAGCCGCGTAACCAGTCAGATTTACCCTCGATCGCTGCTTCCGTGAGAACGCGAGTGGTCTCTTGGAAACTAGCTGCCGAGATAAAGCTGTCGGTATTTAAACTTGCCTTGGTAATACCCATCAATACAGGCGTGTAGTCCGCAGGTGCGCCACCCGTAATGTCCATAGCCTCATTGATCTGCTCAACTTGGTGGAGTTCGACCAATTCCCCAGGAAGACGGGTAGTGTCGCCACCATCCTCGATCCTGACCTTGGAAGTCATCTGTTTGACGATTACCTCAATATGCTTGTCGGAAATATCCACACCTTGAGATTGGTATACGGACTGCACTTCGTTCATTAAGAACTCCTGTACTTTCTGTAGCCCGATCAGGGCAGCCTGTCTCACGCCAAGGGATTCTTTGTAAGTATGGAAGTAAATGTCAAGAATGTCATGGGGGTTGGCGGGACCGTCGGTGAGTGCTTCACCAGCCAAGATCTTCTGACCATCAGAAATAATTACACTCTGACCCGCGTTAAAGGAGTAGTCATCATCAAGAACTCCATCATCTCCGAGGATCTTCACTTCGGGATTGTCGTCAGAGTCATAGGTAACCTGAGCAGTACCCGATGTCCGCGCGAGCACGCACATTTCCTTGGGTTTACGAGCTTCAAGCAGTTCTTCAATCCGAGGTAGACCTTGGATAATGTCTCCTGTTTTTGCACGCTCGAACACCAATAAAGCAATGTTGTCGCCACGCTGAACGAGGTCAGCATCATGGATTTGCAACAAGGCTCCTGGAGATACTAGGTAAGGGCGACCGATCCGAAATACGACATTCCCGTCTTCTACCTTAAGAACCTGTCCCGATTCCTCGGTGATTACACCAGCACCGATCTCATCGCCCGATCGCAATAGATCTCCTGGAACCACGGTGGGGTTAGGGCAAGCTGTGGTAATGCAATCGGCATCGGTAACAACCAGTAGGCGGCGTACCACTTCCGAGCCCTTACGAATTCCGCGAATTTGTCCAGCTTTTTTGCAGAGAATTTCGGTACGAGCAACCACAGCCCCTGGATCAATGCGATCGCCATCATTTACCAATAGACGTGTCCGCGAATTGGTGTGGGTAGGATCGCCTGAATTGTCTTGGCGAATTACCAAGGATTCAAGAATTACCAACTGTAGGCGCAAGCTACCTGGATCGCTATCGTTGGGAATGAATTCAATGTCCGCAGCTAATTGAGGCGCATCGGTATCGACCTCTAATAGCAACTGGGTTTTGAGTAACTCCACACTATCGATCGCCTTTACGCGATCGCCATCCTTGTAAGGAATCCGCTGTACCGCTCTTAGCCCAATCGAACGACCTTCTTGATTCACCGACTCTTGGCTAGGAACCGTAGGTACATCGGGAACTTGGTATTCTTCGACAGGACGGAGCAATAAGGCAGGACCCTCCGTAGAATCCAAATATTCCACGTAGCGTAGTTCGGGGGAAACCAAACCTGGCATGATTTCGGTACCAGGATAGGCTAAAGACCCATTTTTTTGCATAGCGGTTTGGGGATCGTCGACCAAGTGCAAATCCCCTGGCTTAATCACGATTTCACGCAAAATGTCGTTCTTCTGGAATACCTCTACCACACCTGCGGTTTGGCTGAAGATATCCTTAACAACTTCTGTACCAGCCTCAATGAACTGGTTCTCTTCCACCATTAACAGCGAAGCATCTTTATTCACTTCATGGGTTTCTTCAGGAACCCAAAGCAATGTGCCGCCCTTAACAACTTCATAGCCCTGTTTACCCTTGCTGCGCTTCGCAACTTCTACCCCAGCGAATTTGATAATACCGCCGCTTTTGGTTTGATAAGTATCATCGATCAGCTCGGCAACAACTTGATTGTTAATCAATTTGCTACCTGGAGAAGCCTTCAGGGAGAAGCTCTGCCCACCCTGAGTTTCGAGGATGTAATGCTCTCGTCCCTGATAGCTTTCTTCCTTGACGATAGCCTGATCCAAAACTACCGAAGCGGTAATAATTTCCACCTCACGGTTGTGACGGCTGTCCTCTTCACTGAGACGCACGACACCGCCATGTTCGGTAATTAAGCGGGTTTCGGCAAGTACATCTCCCTCTTGGACATAGGCTTCATTTTTGACCGTAGGCTCGGCAGTGGGCGGTAGATCGTAGACCTCACCACCTAGTACCCAAACCCGACCTTTTTCTCCACGAGCAACATAGCTGGTATTGCCTTGGCGGTCTTTCTTCTCTTCGATCGCCAGATCGGAGAATAATACTTCACCAGCCAAACCAGTATTGAGGGCTTTAGTTGCTTTCTCTGTGGTTTTGCGCGAAGTTTTACCCGTTGCCGAAACCTCAGCCATCAATTGATTTTGACTGACCTTTTGTCCGTCACGCACCAATAGGGTTGAACCTTGGGTAACGGCATACACGCGCTTACCTTCAGAACTTTCTAGGGTAAAGTCACCATTTGATTCTACGATGAAGGCATCTTCACCATGACGGGTACGCATCGGGCGCACCTTCAACTTTTTGCTGTACTTAATTGTGCCGTCGTAGGGAGCGCGTTGCTGTTCCGCCACTTCCCCTGTAAATACACCACCCGTGTGGAAAGTACGCATGGTTAGCTGGGTACCTGGTTCACCGATAGACTGCGCGGCAATAATCCCCACAGCTTCACCGATATCTACTAATTCGGCATGAGCCAAGCTCCAGCCATAGCACATTTGACAAACTGATCGCGTCGATTCGCAAGTAAAGGCTGAACGGACACAGACCTCTTCCACCCCAGCCTTAGCCACAGCCAAAGATAAATCCTCAGAAATCTCTTGGTTCCGCATGACGATTACTTCGCCAGTTTTCGGATCGACAATATCTTCGGCAGCAACACGACCAAATAGGCGATCGGACAATTTGATGAGGGTCTTTTCCCCATCCCGCATTGCCTTGAGCTTAATACCGCGCGTAGTACCACAATCATTTTCACGCACGATTACATCTTGCGATACGTCAACCAGACGACGGGTGAGATAGCCAGAGTCTGCCGTCCGTAACGCCGTATCTACCAGCCCTTTACGGGCTCCATAGGATGAAATGATGTATTCTGTAACGGTTAATCCTTCACGGAAATTGGTCTTAATAGGTAAGTCAATGATTTCCCCTTGAGGATCAGCCATCAAGCCCCGCATACCCACTAACTGGCGCACCTGCGAGATATTTCCCCGCGCCCCAGAGAACGCCATCATATAAACAGAGTTAAGAGGATTATTGCTCTTGAAATTTTTTACCACCTCATCCTTGAGGTTTTCATTGGCGACGTTCCAAGTGTCAATTACTTTCTGGAAGCGCTCTACTTCAGTAATTTCTCCTCTCGTATAACGGCTTTCGGTTTCTTCGATTTCTAGCTCGGCCGCCGCTAGTAAGGCTTTTTTACTAGCAGGAACCTGCAAATCATCAATACTGATGGATACACCAGCTTGAGTTGCATAGCGAAATCCTAAGGATTTTAATTGGTCGGCAACATTAGCGGCGCTTGTAGTGCCATAGTGGGTAAAAGCCCAAGCAATCAACTTTTTTAGCTGTCCCTTATCAATCGTTCGATTGATAAAACGTTGGGGCTTGTTATCGTTAGGCGAATCCGTGCTGCTAGTCGTGAAATCTGCCATGGTATTAAGCTGTGTTAAATAATCTTCTGAGTAATTAATCCAAATGTTTGAGCTATCAAAACAGCACCAAGTGCTGTTTTGATAGCTTTTAGCTCTTAGCTAGCTAGAGATGCATAAATTGCTTGATTGAAAATCACGCGCCCAGGAGTGGTTTTGATATATTGAGAGATCAATCCACCTTCCGCATCTTCACGAATGCGGCGAAAATCAAATTCCTTGACTTTAGTGCCATCTTCCAACACTGTGACTTTTGGCTCCTCATTCTCCTTGGCTTCGCCTTGCCCTTCAACGATGCCCTCAAAGCGCACCCAAACATTGGCATGGATATCGATTTCGCGCTGTTCGTACGCCATCACGACATCGTTAAAATTAGCAAAATAACGTCCTTCGCCCTTCTGTTTGCTGGGGTTTTCAGTAGTTAGATAGTAACAACCCAAAACCATATCTTGGCTAGGAGTTACGATCGGACGACCCGTCGCAGGCGAGAGAATATTATTAGAAGCCAACATTAACAACCTTGCTTCCGCCTGAGCCTCGATCGACAGAGGAACGTGAACCGCCATCTGGTCGCCATCAAAGTCAGCGTTAAACGCGGGACAGACGAGGGGATGAAGTTGAATTGCACGACCACTAACGAGGAGTGGTTCAAAAGCTTGAATACCTAATCTATGGAGCGTTGGCGCACGGTTGAGCATGACGGGGTGCTCGCGAATTACATCTTCGAGGACATCCCACACGGCTGGATCGTTACGCTGAATTAGCTTCTTGGCAGCCTTGATGTTATTTACCAAACCTGTCTTAATCAGGCGATGAATTACAAAGGGCTGGAAGAGCTCGATCGCCATTTCCTTGGGCAACCCACACTGGTGAATCTTCAGGTTTGGTCCTACCACAATTACGGAACGACCAGAGTAGTCAACCCGTTTACCGAGTAAGTTTTGGCGGAATCGTCCCTGCTTACCTTCAATGATGTCGGAAAGGGACTTGAGGGGACGGTTATTTGCGCCTACCACTGTCCGTCCGCGACGACCATTGTCGATCAAGGCATCAACTGCTTCTTGCAACATCCGCTTTTCGTTACGGACGATAATTTCAGGGGCGAGAATTTCCTGCAAACGGGCAAGACGGTTGTTCCGATTGATCACACGACGATAGAGATCGTTTAAGTCGCTAGTGGCAAAGCGACCACCATCAAGCTGCACCATCGGACGCAGGTCGGGAGGAATGACAGGAATTACATCTAGTACCATCCAGTCGGGCTTAGAACCCGTCGCGACAAAGTTGTCAACCACACGCAACCGCTTAATTAATTTGGCGCGTTTTTGACCTTTGGAGTTCTCGATGTCCGTGCGCAAACGCTCAGCTTCTTTTTCCAGATTGATATTTTGCAATAACTGCTTGATTGCTTCCGCACCAATACCGACTTCAATACCATCTAGCACTGGGTCTTCGGCATAGATCTGATCCTCTAGATCGATCCATTGGTCTTCAGAGAGTAATTGCTTGTAAGAGAGGTTGTAGGCACTGGCGATCGCTTCTCCCTCTTCAACAAATTTCCCTTCCGTAGTGATGGGAAGATGTTTTGGATGCAGATGGTAAGCCCTTTCAATGCCATCTACCCCACGGATGCGAATTTCACGACTGTTAACCATCGTGACTTCCCCATCAACCTCTGACTGGATTCCGGGATTAAGGACAACGTAGGCATTGAAGTAAACAATTTGCTCGACATCGCGTAAGGGAATATCCAGTAAGGTCGCCATATAACTGGGGATACCCTTGAGATACCACACATGGGTAACTGAGGCTGCTAGCTTAATAAAGCCCATGCGATGACGACGAACCCGTGATTCGGTCACTTCTACGCCACAGCGTTCGCAAACAATACCGCGATGGCGCACACGCTTATATTTACCGCAATGGCATTCCCAGTCTTTAGCAGGGCCAAAAATCCGCTCGCAGAATAAGCCATCCATTTCTGGCTTTAATGTGCGGTAGTTAATTGTTTCAGGTTTTGTGACTTCGCCAACCAAACTGCCATTGGGTAGAACTCGTTCGCCCCACTTACGAATGCGATCGGGTGATGCCAAGCCAATCTTGACATAGTCAAATCGCTGTTCCACTTTCGCCATACGTTACAACGTCCTTAAATTAAGTTCTTTAGATTGAAAGCTATTAGCAGTTAGCCATTAGCTTTTAGCTTTTCTATGATTGAATTGCGATCGCTAGCGTTGCGTAGCAAATTGCTGAATTTCAGCACCAAACTTGAGTTAGTTATTAACGTTTAGCAGGTAGATATTAGCGTTTAGCTTGGATATTCCCAGAGCTAACAGCTAATAGCCAACCGCTAAACGCTAATGATTAGTCATCATCATCATCAAAGTTGATGTCGCCTCGATAGACTGACTCATAGGTTGGACGGTTTGGTGTGCGACGGGAGCCAGTGTCCACCATGAGATCCACCTCCGTATCTTGGTTACTGCCATCCTCAGAAAGCTTGTGAACCGAGACATCCAAACAGAGAGACTGAAGCTCGCGCACCAATACCTTGAATGATTCAGGTGTACCAGGACGAGGAATTGCGTGACCCTTAACGATCGCATTGAGGGCTTCGTTCCGACCAGTCATATCGTCAGACTTGACCGTGAGCAATTCTTGAAGAATATAGGCAGCTCCGAATGCCTCCAAGGCCCATACTTCCATTTCTCCAAATCGCTGACCACCCTGTTGCGCTTTACCGCCGAGAGGTTGCTGGGTAACCAGAGAGTAAGGTCCAGTCGAACGCGCATGGATCTTGTCATCGACAAGGTGAACTAGTTTCAGCATATAAGCCTTACCAACGGTTACAGGCTGGTCAAAGGGTTCACCCGTACGCCCGTCATACACAGTCAACTTGCCAGGAAATCCATCGTTAAAGATCCAGTCTTTACCCGTATGGTTTCTTGCATGTTCGAGCTGACCATGCACTAACTCGCGCGAAGCTTCTTCGCCGTACATTTCATCGAAAGGCACGATCTTAAAGCGGGCGTTTAAGTTCTCCGCAGCCCAACCGAGCAAGCATTCAAATACCTGACCGACATTCATCCGTGAAGGCACACCGAGAGGATTCAGCACAATGTCAAGGGGAGTACCGTCAGGCAAGAAAGGCATATCTTCCTTAGGTAAAATCCGAGAAATAATCCCCTTGTTACCGTGACGACCTGCCATCTTGTCGCCCACTTGAATCTTGCGTTTTTGAGCAACATAAACGCGGACGACCATATTTGCCCCAGGAGGCAACTCATCGCCTTGCTCGCGGGTAAATACGCGGACATCAACCACGCGACCCTTTTCACCGTTAGGAACACGTAAGGAGTTATCTCTCACATCGCGAGCCTTTTCGCCAAAGATTGCTCTTAATAGCTTTTCTTCAGGAGGCTGATCGGATTCACCCTTAGGGGTAACCTTACCCACAAGAATTTCTCCAGAGCTTACCCAAGCCCCAATGCGAATAATTCCCTGTTCGTCAAGGTTGCGCAGCGAATCTTCACCGACGTTAGGAATTTCGCGGGTGATTTCTTCAGGTCCTAGCTTAGTTTGACGCGCTTCGATTTCATATTTCTCAACGTGAATTGAAGTGTAAACATCATCAATTACGAGGCGCTCATTAATTAAAATTGCGTCTTCGTAGTTGTAACCTTCCCAAGGCATATAGGCGACGAGAATATTCTGACCAAGGGCAATCTCACCACCTTCCGTGGCGGAGCCATCGGCAAGAACCTGTCCTGCTACGACACTATCGCCAACCCAAACGAGAGGGCGTTGATTTAAGCAGGTGTCTTGGTTAGAGCGCTGATACTTTTGCAAGCGATAAATACTTTCTAGTCCAGTATCATCAGCCTTAACCCGAATTTCGTCAGCAGAAACATAGGAGACTTCACCAGTAACTCGCGAGACGATGACCATCCCTGAGTCGCGGGCAGCTTGAGCTTCTAGCCCCGTTCCTACAAGAGGACGTTCAGGGCGCAAGAGCGGAACTGCTTGACGTTGCATGTTCGATCCCATTAAAGCTCGGTTAGCATCGTCATGTTCGAGGAAAGGAATCAGCGATGTAGCAACCGAGATGATTTGAACGGGGGAAACCGCTACATAGTCAATCTCTTCAGGACTTGCTGTACCCCATTCTTGGCGATAGCGAATTGGCACGATCTCATTAAAGATATAGCCATCGTCGTTAGTGGCTACGTCTCCAGGAGCTACGCGAAATTCGTCTTCCTCATCCGCAGTCATGTATACGGGCTCTTCGTTCTTGAGCACCTTGCCATTTTCGACTGCGTAGTAAGGAGTCTCGATAAACCCATATTGATTTACCCTTGCGTGGGTTGCCAAGGAACCGATCAGACCAGCGTTAGGTCCTTCAGGCGTTTCAATAGGGCAGATCCGACCATAGTGGCTGGGGTGAATATCACGCACCGCAAAACCAGCACGCTCGCGGGTCAAACCGCCAGGACCTAGGGCACTAAGACGACGCTTATGGGTCAACTCAGCCAGAGGATTGGTTTGATCCATGAACTGGGACAGTTGGCTAGAACCAAAGAATTCCTTGATTGCGGCTACTAAAGGCTTAGGGTTAACTAAGGATGCAGGCGTGAGGGCATCGACATCAGAAACGGTCATCCGTTCACGAATGATTCTCTCTAGACGGTTAAGCCCAACACGCACTTGGTTTTGCAAGAGTTCACCAACCGAACGCACGCGACGGTTACCCAAGTGGTCGATGTCGTCGATTTCGCCGATATCAAACTTGAGGTTGATCAGATAGTTAATCGCAGTGAGAATATCCTTCTCTGTCAATACCCGCATGGTGTCAGGGGTATTTAAGCGCAATTTCTTATTGAGCTTATAACGTCCCACCTTCCCAAGGTCGTAACGTTTGGGGTCAAAGAAGCGCGATCGCAATAGTTCGCGACCACCTGACTCGGTAGGAGGCTCACCTGGACGTAATTTGCGATAAAGCTCTTTGAGAGCTTCGTCTTCGTCAAACTGACCTTCTTTGTCAATGGTTTTTTGGAAATACTCGCGATGGGTAAGCGCGTCAAGAATCTCGGCATCGCTGAGCCCGATCGCCTTGAGCAATACCTGAGCAGATAATTTACGAGTTTTATCAATACGCACCCAGACAAGATCGTTTTTGTCTGTCTCGAACTTCAGCCATGCACCTCGGTTAGGGATAAGGCTAGCGTTGTAGGTGCGACGACCGTTCTTGTCAATTTCTTGTTTGTAATAAACTCCAGGGCTACGGACAATCTGGTTGACGATGACTCGCTCAGCCCCGTTAATAATAAAGGTTCCACGATCTGTCATCAGAGGCAGATCGCCGATAAAAACTTCTTGCTCTTTTATTTCTCCTGTCTCTTTATTAATAAGCCGCGTGGGAACGTACATCTGTACGGCATAGGTGGCATCCCGACGTTTGGACTCATCAACACTATATTTTGGGCGCTTGAGTTTATAATCTTTGGCAATAAAATGGAGTTCCATTTTGCCCGTATAATCTGTAATCGGTGAGAAACTCTCAAGCTCTTCAATAAGTCCTTCTTCTAGGAACCATCGAAAACTCTCCCGCTGGATTTCTACAAGATCTGGTAGAACGAAGGCAGGAGTAACAAGAGTAGACTTATTCATGCACTAATGACTGCAGTTTTAGTGGGCGGAGTATATGTCAAGTTTTGAGTCAAGACATAAGCACATTATCCTAACCTAGCAACGATCTTATTGTCAAGCCATTCTCGGATTTTAGTTACAAGGCTTTCAGAGTAGGTTCAGAGATAAGTTCAGAGTAAATAGCAAACCCTTTTTCAAAGCCTAAGAGTAAAAGCCTTGCGACGCAAGGCTTTTACTCTTAGGCTTTGAAAATTTGCCAGCTTAACCCGAACTGCCGTTAAATATTTTTCTCAATAAGGCTCAATAAGATTTTTCAGCCCGTTAAGTAGTATGGCAATCAATGCGGCAATATTATCAATCCCTAGACATTGCCCAAAAGAAAGTCGCTATAGATTACGGACTAAGAGTTTTACGCTGATTATTGGCAGCTAAGGTAAAGTCTAGCCGTCGTTTCCAGTCGAATATTTGTCATTCCTATCCCCAAAGCAATAAAAAATCATGAAAAAAATAGCTGTTTATTTAAAAAAATGTCGGAAAAAATATATGCTAATTGATAATTAGTAGCATTAATATGCTGTAGAATTTGCATAATTTGATTTTTGTTGTCATGTCTAAATTGTTCGATACCCTAGTCGCAGGCGGAATTACGATGATTCCCCTGATGATTTGTTCTTTTGTTGTAGTTGCCTTGGCGATCGAGCGTACGATTTTTTGGTCGAGGATCAAAAAACAGCAGAAGCGAGTAGTGCGGAAAGCGCTACAAATTTATCAAGAAGATCCCAGCCAAGCCGAGGATTTTCTGCAAATGCATATTGATTTGCCGATCGCCCGTATTTACTTGGAAGCTCTATCAATTCCCGATGCTACGCCTACGGAATTTACCCTCGCTCTAGACTCACGTTTGCAAGCGGAAATGCCTAGTCTCAAACGTTTTAATAATATTTTTGAAATTGTTGTGGGCTTAGCTCCTTTGCTCGGACTGCTGGGGACTGTAACGGGGCTGATCGCGTCTTTTGGCTCACTGACCCTCGGCGATGTAGGTGGTTCTAAGGCTCTCAATGTTACAGGAGGCATCAGCGAAGCACTTATTTCTACGGCTACGGGATTAATTGTCGCCGTGTTGGCTCTGATTGCTGCAAGCATTTTTAGATCGCTCTATGCTCAACAAGTTGCCTACTTCGATCAATGCTGCACTCAATTAGAACTGCAACATTTGCGGGCGCATCGTCAGAAGGTAAGCGCCCATGTCTAGAAGAAACCGCCGTCGCCAAGATGCGGATTTGTCCGATCAGCCGATAGAAATTAAGAATGTTGTTCCGCTGTTGGATGTTCTGTTCGCTTTACTCACTTTTTTTGTACTGTCGTCTTTGTTTCTCAATCGGACTGAGGGTTTGCCCGTTAATCTACCTAAGGCTCAATCGGGAGCAATGCAAAAAACACCCGCTCGCGCCACAATTAGCGTGAATGAAAAGACGGAAGTATTTTTGAATAAGCAGAAAATAGGCATTACCGAAGTAAGCGATCGCGTTAAACAGTTGCTCGAACCAAACCAAGATCTTGTAGTGGTACTGAATGCCGATCGCACAGTCCAGCATGGAGATATCATTCAAATCATGGATCAACTAAAGCAAATCCCGCGTGTCAAGATGGCGATCGCTACCAAAAACAATTAGTCGATTCCACCATTTAATTTAATCCTTTAAATTAAATGGTAAATGGTAAAAATCAATGGTAAAAATCCTCGCCTGATATTAAATCTAAGTGAATCTGAGCGAACTGCCCCATCTGAAAATCAACTCGAAAATCAACTCGAATATCTCAAATATCTCAAATATCTCAAATATCTCAAATACAAGGTAACTAAGCAGGAGTCCAATCTATGAATATACCCGATCGCCCCGATCGTCATGATGTTCAATCACAGCGAGAAAATCGCGCTTTAGCATCCTTATTATTCATAGGTGTTTTTGGATCTGCCTGTATTCATGCTGCTGTGATGAATGCCCCAGTCCCTACATTGTGGAGACCTTCACCCCAAGCGTCAGATGACACGATGGAGGTTGTCGTCGATCCGACGAGAGCCCCTGATGATAAAGTCTCAGAAATTACGAAGGAACCCGAACCAGTTACCAAAACTGAGGAACCCCAGATTAATGAGACTCCAGCGATCGCCCTCGCACCTGAAACGACGATCTTAAAGGAGGGCAAAGATGCGGCTGCGCCAGATAATTTGAAACCATTGTTAACTAAAGGAAACAGTGATAGCCAGATCCAGCAAGGTGGGGGGTCAGTGATAGCTAAGGATGGAATTGGTAGTGGATTTGGGAATGCCAAAATTCCGACAGGATTTATCTTTGGCGGCAAAATTAATGGTAGCCCTAATGGCAAAAAAGATGGTGTAGTCGGCGGGAATGTTAATGGCAAGCCCAATGCTAATGCCAATCAAAATAATGTTTTGCCAACTATTCCAAATGCGCCTGCGGATACCAGACCCCAGAAACTTGAATGCTTGAGTTGCCCCAAGCCCCAATATCGCGGAAAAGAGGGCACGCCGAGGGTTACTTATGATATCGCTCCTGACGGTAGAGTGATCAATGTGCGTTTGCGCCAGACGAGTGGTGATGAGCAAACCGATCGCGAAACTATCGAAGCAATGAGTAAATGGCAATTCGATCCTAAAACAGTGCCTGAAGGCGGTAGAACTAACGTTAAAGTGCGCGTTACCTTTGAGGAAGAAGGTTCGCAATTTCAGCGCCAAAATGAGGAGCGTCGCCGTCGGGAGTCCGAACTAGCTGTACAGGAATCAGAACAAAGAAGGTTGGCAGAACAAGCCCGTCAACAAAGGGATGCAGCTTCCTCTAAATCGCCTGCACCGACAACAGAGCCTCTAGTTACGCCACCTTCGGCGATGTCAGAATCAGTGCCAACCAAGCCTGTTCCTGCCGCTACGGTAGATTCAGCACCTGTCACAACCCCAGTGACCGCGCCTGTGACTGCACCCACTGCTACCGATCCATTGCCACCGCCACCACCGCCACCCCTAGCCGAGCCAGTTGCACCCGCAGTGAGTGAACCTACAACTAAGTCTAAGTAACGTCAAACCCCAAAAGATGATTGGCGGCGCTCCGCGCCGCCAATCATCTTTTGGGGTTTGATTTGTAATAATAAGTAGTTCTGCATAAGTAAACTTAAATCCTAGAAGAGTGTACCGCCCGCTACGCGGGCGGTACACTCTATAGCTACAGTCATTTGAATGGGGACAAATCAAACCCCAAGAATTGACTGGCGGCGCAAAGCGCCGCCAGTCAATTCTTGGGGTTTATATCCTAATACACTTGGCGACAGCTATACTTACCAAGTTAAGAAAGTGATGTTGGGACATCAATCCAATTTCTTTGGATATGTGACTGTTGGGTTAGATCCATCAGCATCTGCGACCAAGCCCCTTCATAGAGACTAGGTGTCATGGGTTGACCAGTTTTGATTGCCTGTACCCAGCGATCGCATAGGGCGAGAACGGGCGCGAGACGACCATCGGTAAAGGGCTTCGGCAGGTCATATTCGGGCGGGATGGGGACGATTTCCATCTCTGGGCGATCGAGTTTGCCTTGTCGCAAGCTGAACCCATGAACATAATCGGCTTGATTGGAGCTTCCGAGTACTAGCATTCCCTTCTCGCCATATACCGAGAGCCAATGACCGCGACCGCGATAGGTGACAGTGCTGAGGGAAATATTGCAGGGAGTACCATCGACAAGTTCCAATAAAATGTTGCAAGTATCGTCAGCATCCACAGAACGCATAATCCCATTGGCATCGGGACGTTCGGTAATGCCCGTACTGAGTTGCCCAGAGAGGCTTTTAATATCGCCAAATAGCCAACGAACATAATCAAAGACATGGGAACCGATCGCCCCCAATGCGCCGCCACCATAAGCTTTTTGGCTATACCAATTCCACAAGCGCTGGGGATCGGCACGACCTTGCACCAGCCAATCGATCGCAATCATCCGTTTTTTGCCAACGCGATCGCTATCTAGCAAATGTTTAAAATATCGCCACTGCGGGACATAACGAAATTCAAAATCTGTGGCTGTGACCACTTGTTTCTCTTGAGCGAGGCGATATAGGGCGATCGCTTCCTGTGCGTTCATCGTTACGGGTTTTTCGAGCAAAATATGCTTACCTGCCTCGATCGCCATTTTTGCCTGCTCGTAGTGCAAACTTGGCGGCGTAGAGATGGTTACGGCTTGTAGTGACGGAAGTGCAAGTAAATCTTCTAGGCGATCGCAAGCATGGGGAATATCGAACTTGTCTGCTATTTGTTGCGCTTTAAGGCGATCGCGATGATAGACCGCCACAACCTCAGTGTCAGGATGCATTTGCAGCGCAGGAATATGAATAATCTGCCCGAAACCAGTTCCGATAATACCAACACCAATTTTTGTCATGCTTAATTATTTTTTATTTTTATTATTCTTATTCTTATTATTATTATTTCTGCTATGGCTGTCACCACTCGCGTTAGGAAAAAATCAAGAGCCAAGAAGAGAAGGTTGGCGCTTCGCGCCAACCTTCTCTTCTTGGCTCTTATAACAAGTTAAGAAATGGCTACGCCATTTCTTAACTTGTTATAAGAGCCAGCGGCTGTTTGCACAGCCGCTGGCTCTTAGATTTTAAAACTCTATACCCGCTTGAGCTTTAACGCCTTGTTCTCGAAAAGGATGCTTGACGAGTTCCATTCTAGTGACTAAATCCGCAACTTCGATTAATTCAGCAGGTGCGCCTCGCCCCGTGAGAATTACATGGGAATCAGCAGGCTTTTCCTTAAGCCCAGCAATTACAGTTTCAACATCGAGATAGCCGAGCTTTAAAGCAATATTTATCTCGTCAAGTAGGACAAGTTTGTATTCAGGATTTTTGATGTAGCTGAGTCCCACTTCCCATGCTTCTTGCGTTTTGGCAATATCGCGATCGCGGTCTTGAGTTTCCCACGTAAAGCCATCACCGAGAGCCTGAAAAACCAACTGCTCTTGCCACATAGAAAATACAAGTTTTTCCGCAGGTTCCCACGCGCCCTTGATAAATTGA
The DNA here is from genome assembly GCF_006861605.1 of Pseudanabaena sp. UWO310. Lineage (NCBI taxonomy): Bacteria > Bacillati > Cyanobacteriota > Cyanophyceae > Pseudanabaenales > Pseudanabaenaceae > Pseudanabaena > Pseudanabaena sp. UWO310. The sequence goes on from NZ_SELU01000043.1 coordinate 33,150, forward strand.
ACGATCGCCACTTTATACCCATGCCCTAGCGATCGCAATACCATCCCTAACGCAGCAGTGGTTTTGCCCTTGCCATCGCCTGTATTAATGATGATCAGCCCTTTTTCGAGGTTACGCTCGGCGACCCGCTGATGCTGAACTTCTTGACGACGTTGCATCTTGATACGGTGTTGTTCTGCGGTAAGTTCGGTCATAGGGTTCCTATAAAATTACGGCGCATATAGCACTTTTCATTTTACCTTGAGTGAGTAACCCAAAAGACGAGTGGTACATAGGCTAGCTAAGCAAGGTATATTTAGCCTTGACGCTAAAACGACTGATTATGTTTAAGAAAATCTTCTCCTTTGGTTTACTTGCGTTTGTGCCGATTTCCGTAATCGGTCATTTATTAGGATGGAATTCCACATTGATATTTGTGACTTCAGCGATCGCCATTTTGCCCTTGGCGGGTTGGCTCAGTACGGCAACCGAAGAAATATCAGTGGTTTTAGGTCCGTCATGGGGTGGCTTGTTAAATGCAACCTTTGGCAATGCCACGGAGTTAATTATTGCGATCGTGGCTTTAAATGCAGGCTTTACTAGCGTCGTGAAAGCGAGCATTACAGGTTCGATTATTGGGAATCTATTGTTAGTAATGGGGCTATCGATGTTTTTGGGGGGACTGCGCTATAAGGAGCAGGAATTTCAACCAACCATGGCGCGATTAAATGCATCAGTCATGAATTTAGCTGTGGTCGCCATCCTGTTACCGACAGCCGCAAATTTCACATCGGTGGGCATTAGCGAAGCAATTTTGCAGAAGCTATCGATCGCTGTGGCGATCGTGCTGATTGTGGTTTATTGCCTGACGCTTCTATTCTCAATGAAAACCCATGCCTACCTCTATGATGTCGGTAAATCGGAAGCCGATGACGCAGAGATATCGGAAGGACATCCCCAACAAATCAATTTAGGACTATGGATTGCGGTTCTTTTTGGGGTGACTTTGCTAGTGGCTCTAGAATCTGAACTACTGGTCGGAACCTTAGAAGAAGCAACGGCTCAGCTTGGTTTAACCGAGCTATTTACTGGGGTGATTTTGTTACCGATTATTGGCAATGCCGCCGAACATACAACGGCAATTACCGTAGCCATGAAGAACAAAATGGAACTTTCAGTATCAGTTGCCGTAGGATCAAGTATGCAGATCGCCCTATTTGTCGCGCCTTTACTGGTGATTGTGGGTTGGTTTATGGGCAAACCAATGGATTTAAATTTCAATCCCTTTGAGTTAGTGGCGGTTGCTGTAGCAGTACTGATTGCTAATTCGATTAGTTCCGATGGGCGATCGAATTGGCTGGAAGGTTCTTTATTAGTGGCTACCTATGCAATTTTAGGCTTTGCCTTTTACTTTCAACCGATCTAAGCATTAGCAACTAAAGCAACTAAAGCTGCGATCGCAAAATTAGTATAAGGGTTTGCAAAGCTGAAAATGGCTACGCTATTTTCAGCTTTGTTATTAAGAAGAGAATGGCAGCACAAAGCACCATTCTCTTCTTACAGCAATTACCAATCAAACTAACCACAAGGAAATTTTTGAAAGCGTTGCGAAGCAACGCTTTCAAAAATTTCCTTGGTTTGGGTTTTAGCACAAAGCGCTGTAAGGTTTGGGAATTAGAATTGCTATATAGATTGAAAGATGGCTTCGATCGCCTTAACATCAAGCGGTCTAAACAAAAAGAAACCCTGTCCATCCCCATCTTCACTGAGCAAATCTTGTAAATAATTTAACTGGGCTAAGCTTTCAATCCCTTCTGCCACGATATGTGCCTTAACACTCTTAGCTAAAGCAATAATTGCTTGGAGAATGCCCATCCCATTGGTATTGGTGTGGATATTATTAACGAAGGAACGGTCAATTTTTAAACCATCAAAAGGAAACTTATGTAGATAGGCAAGCGAGGAATAACCAGTACCAAAGTCATCAATATAAATCTTGATACCTGCTTGACGCATCTGATTGAGGATAGTTAGCGCCGAGTTAGGGTTTTCCATAATCGAGCTTTCCGTTAATTCGATCTTCAGGTGTTCTGGCGATAACTGGGTCTGCTGAAGAATATTGAGACATTTTTCGAGTACATCCTTCTGGGCTAACTGCTTAGGAGATAGATTGACACTGATGGTAATGTCTTTGGCTTTGGGAAATTTCTGATGCCAAGACTTGAGCTGTAAACAGGCATTTCGCATAATCCAATCACCAATAGGAACGATCAACCCCGTTTCCTCCGCCAGAGGAATAAACTGAGTAGGCGATATCAATCCGCGTTCGGGATGTTGCCACCGAATCAAGGCTTCTAAGCCTACGATCTGCATATTGCTGAGGGCGAGGATTGGTTGGTAATAGATGAGAAATTCTTGATGGGGTTGATTCTGAATGTCTTGACTGATGGCAACAGCTTTACGAAGATCTTTTTCGAGCTGTAGGCGCTTGAGCACTCGTTCACGCATGGAAATATGAAAGACCTGATTGCAGGAGATTCCTAATTTTTTGGCATAAAACATTGCGGTATCCGCATCCCTCAAAAGAATCTCAGGCGAGTTTATTTCTGAAGAATTACGATCTTCGATAGGATTAACTTGATGGAATTTAATACCAATATTTGCCGAAATATCAATCTGGTTTCCTGCGATTATAAAAGGAATTTTAAATTTGCTCTGGATCTCGTCGGCGATGGCGATCGCTTCCTGCTCATCGCTCAGACGCTCCAAAAGGATGACAAATTCGGCTCCTCCAAAACGAGCAATAGCTACTTGGGAAGGGACGGTACTCCGCAAGCATTGACTGACTTCCACAATGAGCAAATTGCCAATGGGATGTCCAAAGGTATCATTAATATTTTTAAATCGCGCAATATTAATCCAGAGAATCGCTAAAAGATGGGGGCGATCGCGTTTGGGAAAAGATGGAATATTTTGATAGAGCAGACTTTGTAAAATTCTCTCAAACTGCGAACGGTTGTACAATCCTGTCAAATGGTCGTGGGTTGATTCGTAGTCAAGCTGAATTTTGGCAGTTTGCAACGATCGCCTCACCTGCCAACGCTCCTGTAGCGCGATCGCGAATCCCGTTAACAGAACCATCAACATAGGAACGGCGATCGCTATCCAGTAATTAGCAGTAAAAGCAATAAAAGCCGTAATCACCCAGATTCCAGCCAAAGCGAAAGCGCTGATACTACCGATCCATAAATTCTTTCTGGGTGAGAGTAAACTAAGGATCAGGCTGCCCCCTAGAGCCAAAATCCAGATGTCATTGGCGTTGGTAACTACCAGCGAATTCTTTTGGAGTAAATTTTGTAAAACCATGGCATGTAAATGCACGCCACTGGCAGGCGGATTGCGGTCAAAGGGAGTGACTAAACTATCTATTCCTGAAGCAGTTGCACCGACTAAGATAATTTTATGATAGAAGACAGAGGCGGGAACCTGATCGTTAATAACATCGCTGAATGATACTTGAGGGATATCTTTAACTCGCTTTGTCCAATTAATAGTTAAGGTCTGGTTTAGTTGAGGTAATAGATTAACCGTGGCATTGGTCAGATCATAGGTCTGTAGCATGGCAACGCCAAGAGTCGGCACATCATGGACTTGTAAATCCATTTGGCGGACAATTCCATCAATATCTTCCCGTTTGAGAATATGCCCAACTGCTGCGCCTGCATCGCCAATCGGCTCTACGGGCAACAAGGGCTGACCCGACTTATCCCAAGCCATCGCGAGCACTACTCTTTGCGATCGCTCAATTGCGGCGGCTAGTTCCCGATCGTTGCCACTGGGCTCAGACCATAAAATATCAAACCCAATAACACTGGGTTCTGCGGGTTCGAGTTTTTGTAAAAGCTGGACATAGCGATCGCGCGTCCATGGAAATCGACCTAGTTTTTGGATACTCTCATCATCGATGCTAATCATTATCAAACGCTCGTCCCAAGGGCGATCGCCTCGCCAATGCGTAAAACTATTGTAGGCAAACAATTCGATAGGTGGTAAAAAGCCAGAATATAGCGCCAGTAATAAAGTAATGCCCGTGGCAAATAGGGTTGGGAAAACGCGCCAGATCGTTTGTAGCAATCGCGATCGCTTACTATTGATACGCTGATTCAGCAATAGTTTAGGAACTAATCGAGAAATAAACTTAGAGAATAGGGATCTCATAGACTTGGATTTTTCCCGTAGTGGTTTCCACCGTTACTGTGACCTTTAAACTGGAAGGAGCCGGCAATTGCAGATAAAACTTTCCACTGCGATCTAGAGCTTGCTCTTTTCCCTCTACCTTAACAGTGTTAAAAGGATTGGTGTAACCGATCAAAACAATAGACCGACCTGAACCCGATGCGCGGCGATCAATCACATATTTCAAACTCGCATCATTATTAATAGGAACAGGCGTTGAAGGTGGCTGTCCGATTACGGTCAGATTTTGAAATCCCCCATTGACCATTTTGGTCTGGTTTTGAGCTGTAGTAGCCACACTTCCTTGAAGAGTTGTAATCACCATATCGCCACTGTTTTTAGCTTGCACAATATATCTAGTTCCCCTGACTCCACTAATTCCCGCAGGGGTTTGAATATTAAGTTGAGAGCCGCGATTGGTAAATTTTCTTATTTGCAATCTTGCCTTGCCACGCGGTACAAATAAATTGGTAATCCGACCATTATCAGCGGCTATTTTAAAGGAATTAATTCTAATAGTTGTATTTTCAGAAACATAGATCGAACCTACCCCCGTATCGACGCTTAAAACCGCCGTGCCATTTGCTCCTGTAGAAATTTCATCGCTGGGAGTTTGCAAGCGATCGCCATTTTGGGCAGGACGATTCTCATAGTTATATAAATTACGATAGGTGACATTCCCCGATACTGTTTCAACTTTTAACCATTGATTAGTCCGAACTTGAATGCCATTTTGAGCAATAACTCCTTGTTTACTTTGTGGGAGTAAAATGGCTCCCGAGATATCAATACATAGCCCCAGAAAAGCAATAAAAATTAAATTTAATTTGGGATGGGGGGGGCGTTTTTGTAGCATTTGTAAATGCGTTGGGATATTTTCTAAAAATTTACTATAACAATCCTCTTACATATTCATAATACTCCCCTATGCCCATTCTCCTATCGCAAAGCCCCAGTTTGCCTATTAAATTGCTTGCATGAATTGCTGGCGGTTTTGACTGGGGGAATCGGAAATTTATAGGGAATTAATGGCAGATTTGGCGAGAAAGTCACGCAAACGGCGGGAAATTAATTCGCGACTGCCCATTCTCCGACCTAGCTCTTTTTCTAAAGCGCCAACGGGTGTTAAATTTTGTGGTGCGCGGGGATCGCGACTAGGATGGGATGCATATTGAGGAATTAAATAGGTGCTCTGATCGGCGATCGCTTTGGCATGGGCGAGATCTAGCCCTCCATCAAGATCGATCCGAATGATCCCATGTAAATCGTGGTAGCCCAATTTTTTATAATTGAGATCCTTACTCCCTGATCGCAAATACCAACTGAGATTCGAGCCATGCGTATTGGCAATCCGAAAAATCGGTGTGCGTTCTCCCACCTTAAGCGATCGCATGATTTGCGCGTTTTCTCCCTTGAGGTAAGCCTTGCCCATGGTTTTGACATAGCCAATGGTCGCGAAAGGAGTTTGATAAACGCGATAGAGCAAGGGACCATCGCGCACGATTAAGGTGTCTTCGTGAATTAAGTCCTTATTTAGCGATAGTTCGTTGGCAATCCGCAGTTCCTCATCAAGCATGGCACTCTGGACGATTTGCGAAGGGGTATCGGGTTCGTTGTTGCTATTGGTTAGGCAATAATCATATTTAAGATCGCCTCGACCACTAATGGGACAAGGAATTACGGTGGGTGGAGCGGTTAAGTTTCCCCCCATTGCGATAATCCGTTTGATTTCAGTAGCAATACATTTGGCTCGACTCTTAACCCGATCTACGAGCACTGCGCCGACAGCGATCGTCGCAAAAGCTCCATACAAAATCTCATCGTCACTCCGTCCCAAAAATCTAGCATCTAGACGCAAACGTCCATCAATAAATAAGATTTGATTGGGAAGCTCTGGGGCGATCGCTGCCCTAATGGGCTGCCACTGAGCATTACTTACTTCGACCTCGGTGTTTATCTTATCGTTAGTGGGAATCTCTTCAGGATTGATGCTGACTGGCGCATCGTAGCCAATACTCCAAGGCTCAAGGCGAATGTTGTATTCGTTCCAAAAACTTTCTACTGGCGGTTTTACAAGATTAGTAACCATAGAGAAATAAGCTATTTACATAGCTATGTAAATAGCTATGAATTATACATGAGAGAGCCTTTAATTCAATCACTAAATAATCTCCGAAAGCGCGGATCGATTTTATCTCTTTTTTGGCTATTGCATTTGGCGCAAAGAGTTTGCAAATTGCTAAGATCATTGCTTCCCCCTTCAGCTAACGGAATAATATGATCGATTTGTAATGTCTTGGCGCTCAGGTCAGTTTTATAGCAACTTTGACATTGATAGCTATTGCGATCGAAGACATATTTTCTGACTTCGGGTGGAATATTTATACGTGGTGTTTTATCTGCCATAGGTGCTTTTTTAGCTCGAAGTTTTCCTTCCCAATATTATGATTCCACAGTCTTACGAATTTCATCTAAAGGACTATCAAAATTTCTAACAATTCCTTCTGCAAATGATTCATCAGGAATAAATTGCAGTTCTATTTTGAGTCTGATTTTTCCCAACCGCCAACCCGTTTTTCTAGTTGTCATCACACGACATGGAATACCTTTTTTTAAAAGTTCTATTGCATCCGAAGAGATTCCTAAAACCCTTGATATACCATCTACAAAATCGCCAAATTCAAATAGTCGAGCAATATTAAATCTTTGCTCGATCTGATAAACAGGACTACCATATTCGTCATCTTCAGTCAAACAAACAACGTCATCTGGATTGAGAGCTTCTATTCTTTCACTCATGCTAGAAATTGATATAATGATCTTCTAATAATATATTAAGTAGATAGGCATAATTAAATATAAAACCCAAATATGAGTGGCGGCGCTTCGTGCCGCCACTCATATTTGGGTTTTATATCCTAAGCAAACCTTACGTTGCTATAGCAGTCCTAAATGATTTAGGACTGCTATATATAGGACAAAACCAAAACCCAAGAATAGAAGGTTGATGCAAAGCATCAACCTTCTATTCTTGGGTTTTAAGCACTAATCTTGACGATAGCTACTTAGTACGAAAAATATTTTAAAATTTTGTCATTATGCTTCTGAATCTTGTAACCCATCAACAACAAAAGAATCTGCATCAATTACATCAGCTATATCAACAATAACCGTTGGAACTGACAAATCAATTTCACTGATGATTGGCAACTTTTTACGCGATAAATCTAACGCTTCTAAACATTGATTGATACCCGAAATAGATGCATTGTAAATAGCAATATTTTTCTCTATAGCAACTTGTAAACTGCGGTTTTTATCGAGCTTGACTTGAGCTTCTTTTTCCAAGGTTTGGGCTAGATAATCGCGGGCGCGATCGTATTGCTGCAAAATGGCATCTGACTGCTTTTCGGCACTGGCTAGCAAATGCGTGCTGAAGGTTTGATTGATTGTCTGGCGAAAAGTACGCATAATTGTATCTTTCACCTTCAATTCAAAATCTAGTTTCAACAACTGCCGAATTGCTGGCTCCGACTCGATCATGCTCTGATAATCGTAGCCACGACAGGCTTGCTGTAGGGTCTGACGCAATTGATAAATGATATTAGTTTCCTCTGCATAAAACTCTGGTCGTTCCCGCACATAGCGATCGCATTCCGTTCTCGCTTCATTGACTATGGCAGCCGATGCGGTCTGGGCAAGGTTTTCTAAGCGCAGCTCAATGCCACCATCATTACCCAGCAAGCGATAGAGTTCGCGATAATAGGTCGTCTTCTTGATCCTCTCAATTAAATTCTGAAAGAAATTCACAGCAATTTTTTGAGAATTATCCACCAGCACTTCTTCCAGCTCATTGGCTAAAAAGTAAAAACCTTCGGCGAGAATCCCCATCAATGGGACAACGGAATTGCGCCGATGGCTAGCCTGAGCGCGTTGGTGGACATCAGCGACGGAGAAATTTTCTAGCAATTCATCCAATCGTCGCACCATATTTTCCTTGAGCTTCCGATAATCAGTCTCCAAGCCTTGATTCTTATTGCTTGCCACCGCATCATTTAGCTCTTGAGCAATATGCTCACGGAAGAGATCGCCAATCTGTTTGAGATCGTGACCGAGCTTCTGCAATTCCTGAGATTTGATCGCTTCAATGTCACGGGGTTGACTTTCCAGCCGATGCCATGTTTCCAAATAGGACTGGCGGAGCGCAATACAAATCGGTTGCAGATCGTCGGCAAGATCGGCAAAAAGCAATGGACGTTTCGCATAGGTGAGATAATTGGTAATTGCTGCCCGAAACTCTTCAATCCCGCTATCCTTAATCAATTGGTTAATCAGGTTTGTACCTAAACTACTCAGCAACCTGACGTATTTCTCATTCTTGGCATTGGTTTCTAAGACACTGTAGGGAATTGGAAATTTAGCAATATCCAGCTTGCCAGAAACCAGACAATAGCTGTTAAATTCATTGACAAATTGGGGTGTACCTTCTTCTCCACCCACCGACTTAACACTTTCGGCAAATATCGAATCTAAACCAAAGCGATCGCCAATGCTGGTATTTTTAATTTGACTACCATAGAAACCCAACAAGCCACTGGTCTTATAGATTTTCGAGCTATTGCGAAATTGACTGGCAACGATGTGGTTGAGGCGACTCCGTAGTTGCTCGTTGCGCCAAGTCTCATCAATCCGATTGAACACATAAAATACGCGATCGCGAATACCTGAATTGTTTTGAATCGTTTCGCTGAGTTCTGTCTCATCGGAAGTAAGCTCTCCCGTTGATGCCGTTTTCAGGACAAATACCACTGCTGAGGTATCGGGGTTCTGAATTTTCTCAAAGGTGAGTAGGGCATCTTTTTTGATCGGGGCATCGATTCCCGGGGTGTCTATGATAACGTTGCCATCCTGAAGCAATGGATGATGGCAATAGTATTCCACCCGTTTGAGTACGGCGCTATTAGCTCCACGCCTTGCGTAATCAGCAGCTTTCTTGAGATTTTCAAACCCAAATTGCTCCATCGAATAGGTGGCATTAGCTAGAGAACTAATGCGATCGCGGTTAATAATAAAACCTTCAATCAACAGATTCAGCGCATCAGCATCCTTAGCCCGTTTTGATTTGCTCTTGCCTCCTTCCTGCTCGATTATGGCAAGCGTCAGAGTTTGCAATTGCTTGAGAGATTCGATTTGATTAATATTAATTGGAGCGATCTGCCCAACGAGCTGGCATAGCGCTTGTATCTGCTCACGTACTTCCACTTCGCTGAGAAAGGTCAAGACCACCCTTTCTTCGCCCACTTTCGCAAAGGCAATTTTACATTCTGTCCCCGTGGCATGTCCCTCGGCGCTATAGAGCAATTCCCTTTCTAATAGCGCATTAATCAGCATGGACTTCCCCGCACTAAAGGTTCCCGCAAATACGATCTCAAAAGTTGGCGCGATCGCCTTCCTGAGGGAAGATTGGACAACACTCCCGTCATGCTGCGATCGTAGGCTTGGTTCCTGCTGTAAAAGCTGTAGAACCGCTTCAACCTGTGACTGTAAATCTTGACATTGAGGAAAAAGGTTTGGCAGAGTCATGAACGCAGTTCCTTAGAATTTAGAAAGTATTTAGAAAGAATTTAGAAAGAATCCATAAAAACGAGTATCGATTGAGCGTCAAATGAGACGGCAGGATTTCCAGCCCCTAGGCTTGGTAGCGCAAAGCGCTGTAAATCCAAGCCCCAAAAACATAAAAAAAAACCTAGAAAAACACGATGCCTATCGCAAATATATCATTTGTTTACCCTATAAAATCTCGAAACCGACGACTCATGAAAATTAAAATAACGCTGATTTCCATAACAATACCCAGTAGATGAGTGGTGCGCGTTGTATAGCTGTCGCCAAGTGTATTACTCCACCCAAAGATTAGCAGTGTCGCACCGCACTGCTAATCTTTGGGTTTTAATGCGTAGCTATACCAATTCCGAACAAGACTTTGCGGTTATCCATACACAAAGGGAAAGAGTAAGATTAAGTAAGAGTGTTACGATCGCTACAGGTAAATACAGGGACTCAAAACAGGGGCTCAAACTCATGAAATACTACACATTTGGCAATAACTTTCCCAGTGGTGGCGGCGGTGACGATCGCTGGTCAGGTGTGCGCTTTTGGCTAACGGCTTTACTAATTTTTTGGACATTAAGCACGATCGGTTTAGGCTGGCTCGTTAATTCTTTCTTTATCCTGATTGGTCTAGTTACCTTTGTTCCTGTAATTGCCTTTTTCGGTTTGCAATGGTGGATTAAACGTAGCATTGTCACTTCAGACTGTCCCGTCTGCGATGCGACTTTTAATGCTTCCCGCTCAAGTCAATTTCAATGCCCTAACTGTGGCGAACCTCTCCAAGAGCAACAAAATAAATTTGTACGACTTTCCCCACCAGGAACGATCGATATTGACGTTCAAGTTGTCGATTGAACATATTACGCGATCGAGTAGCCATAAACCCCAAGAATTGGCTGGCGGCGCGAAGCGCCGCCAGTCAATTCTTGGGGTTTGATTTGTCCTAAATCAAGTGAATATAAAACCCAGAAGAGTGTTGCGGCGCAAAGCGCCGCAACACTCTTCTGGGTTTTATGTCTTAACTTATATGGCTATAGCTATATTGCAACGTAAGGTTTTGAGATTCCCAAAATGGCGTTGCCATTTTGGGAATTGGGATTACAGTTTTAGTTAATGTCTCAAGTTTTTGATGGATACGATAAATATGCTGTGAGTATGCGTTTGCTTTCTAGGTATAAAATACTGTTAGCTCAATAATTTAGCGTTCAGCATAGGATGTCAACATGCCATTGATTGCAACCGATAAAATTGTCAAAGACCTCGAAAAAGCAGGGGCTTTAGCAATGCGTGTTCCCCCTGAAGGTGGTTATGAAGGTCGCTACCAACTTCGTCTAAAGAATGCAGGTTATGAAATTCTCTTTATCACCGCAAGGGGTTTAGGTGATGTGAATAGTTACCTGACCGATGTTCATGGTGTGCGTCCCTCCCACTTGGGCAAAACCGAAATTCGCACCTATTTTATTCCCCCTGCAATCCAGTTTCGCCTCAATGCTTTACCTGCGAAGTCCAAAGGCTTGGTAGTGTGGTTGATCGAGGGTAAATATCTCTCTAAGCAAGAATTAGAAACTCTGAGCCAAATTCCCGATCGCGATCCGCGTGTCAAAATCGTAATTGAAACTGGCAGCGATCGCGAAGTCACTTGGCAACCCCTCAAACAAGCTGTCGCCGCATAAAATAAAAAATTAGGGGGCGCTTAGCGCCCCCTAATTTTTTATTGAGGTTTGGCTTTGGTTTCGGGTAGCTTCACGAATACGCGATCGCCGATCTTTGCCCCACTCAGAATTTGCGTCTGGTTATCCACCGTCGTGCCGATGGTAACTTGGCGGAATTGGGGCTTACCCTTCTCATCGGCAATCAATAGCCCTGTTTTGCCCTCTTGGGTAACGATTGCCACCGTTGGCACGACCAGCGCGTTATCAATTTTTTGACCGATAAAGCGCAGATCGGCATTCATTCCCGATTGCAATTTATCCTTGCCAGTTTCTAGGGTGACGCGGACTTGAAAAGACGTAACATTTTGCTCAATAACCGCCTCAGGAGCAATCAGACGCACCTTGCCCTTAAAAACCTCTGAAGGGAAGGCATCCGCAATAATTTCTACTTCTTGTCCGATTTTAATTTGTGAAATATCTACTTCAGGAACTTTCGCAATAATTTCTAAGCCATTAGCGATCGCCACAATCGAAGTAGAGGTCGATGAGTTAGTAGAGGATGCGCTCGTAGTGGGCGTAACAAAGGCTCCTGCATTGGCATATTTTTGAGTAATGATGCCCGTAAAGGGAGCGCGAATCACCGTATCCTCAATCTGCACTTCGATGGTGCGAACGCCTGCGATCGCTTGGGCGAGTTGCGCCTCGGCTTGAGCAATATCTTCCGCACGACTACCATTGCGCGACGAATCTAAAAGGCGATTGGCTTCAACAAGATTGGCTTGAGCCGTGAGTAAATCAGCCTGAGCGCTGCGATCGTCGGTTAATACTTCATCAAAGCGATCGCTGGAAATTGCCCCTTCAGTTTGCAATCCCCGAAAGCGCGAAGTCTTCATGCTTGTTAAGGCTAACCGCGATTTTGCGGCCTCCAAACGCCCCCTTGCCGATTCAGCACGAGCTTGAGCGGCGGCAATATCCTCAGGACGGCTACCGTTGCGTAATTTGACTAGATTGGCTTCACTAGCGGCGGCATTAGCCTGCGCCTGATAAAGCTGAGGAACTAGATTGCTACTGTCCATTCTGGCAATTACTTGTCCTCGATTGACCCGCGCCCCTTGCTCAACCAATAGCTCAACCAATTGCCCCGCTTGCTTCGGGCTGAGGTTAACCGTTTCAATGGGAACAACGGAACCACTAGACTTAATTTTGATCGACAAGGATTTAGACTCAACCAGTTCAGTTTTATCATTGACTGTTGTCGAACTTTGGCTAAGCCCAGTCAGGGCACGAAAAGCGACAAAGCCACCACCTAGCAAAACAACGAGTAAAACTACAACTAGCCAAGGCTTTTTCCAAAGGGTTTTAAGCCGATTATTTTCTTGTTTTGGGGAAATAGTAGTTTGCATCGAGTTTAAATTTAACCGAAGCCGGCAGGGCAGAAAATTATATTTGTGATAATAACCTATGATACATCGGTTAATTTCACATCACTCCCCAGAATCATTGCTCTGGCTTTTGGCTATATTCGCGAGCATCAAAAAAACGCTATATTAACTAAAGCCAAGACTCAAAGAGACGCAGAATATTTGTATACCTATAAATTTATATTTTGGGGGTTATTAACCTTGTGAGTCAGCCTGCCACAAATTGGGATGAGCAACCACATATCGTACTTCACGGATCTCAAAGTACGATACAGATTCCTCTTGTGAATGCGTATTCTTGGACATTAGGAAGGGGATCGGAAAATGATATTCCTCTGTCTGACAAATGTGCGTCACGCAACCATGCTATGTTCCAAATTGTTGGAGACAGTAACTATTTTCTCATCGATCTCGGCAGTCGCAACGGTTCCTTTGTAAATGGACGGCGTGTAACTATTCCTGTGAGCTTAAGGAGTGGCGATCGCATTACCCTAGGCGAAACAAATTTAGAATTTTATTGTCCTGAAATTACCACTACGCCCGATAATGGAGCGGCTCAAACTGAAGAAACAACTGATGCGGTGGCGACTGCCATGTTGCACAAGCGTCAATTAATTACAGTTTTGGTAGTCGATATTCGTGACTTTACGAAACTTACCCAACAAATGGACGAGCATGTTCTCTCGGAAGCGATCGGGACATGGTTCCGTCGTGCGGGTGAGATCATCGATCGCCATGGTAGTTGGGTTGATAAGTACATCGGTGATGCGGTGATGACCGTTTGGATCCATGAAGCAGCCAAAGGGTCGGATACCGTCACGACCCAAGATATGCTTAAGGTTTACCGCGCTCTCTACGAACTCTATGAAATGAGTAACGAACTCAACCGCCAGTTTGAATTTCCCTTTCAACTGCGCGTGGGTGCGGGAGTAAATACGGGCTACGCTATGGTCGGACAGATGGGAACTAGCGAACATCCAGACTATACGGCTCTCGGCGATACCGTCAATGCAGCCTTCCGTCTAGAGTCATCAACCAAGCAATTAGGGTTGGATGTTGCGATCGGCTCTACTACCTACAGCCATACCCCCTACGCTGCGGTTTTACTGTCCCTAAGACAATATTCCGTAGAACTAAAGGGATACACCACGCCGACTATTACCTATGCGGGAACTTTTAACGAATTAGGAACCTATATCAAAAAACTGGATGCCGAGTGAAATAATAGCAAGTTAAGAAATGGCTACACCATTCAAACCCCAAGAATTGACTGGCGGCGCTTCGCGCCGCCAGTCAATTCTTGGGGTTTATGTCCTAGTACAATTGGCGAAATCAAACCCAATAGAGAGTTGCGGCGTGAAGCGCCGCAACTCTCTATTGGGTTTGATTTCCTAACTTAAAAGATGAGTGGCGGCGCATCGCGCCGCCACTCATCTTTTCACTTTGCGTTAGCTGTAATTATTTTGCTACGCGACTGTCAAAATCTTGATCCATGCAATTTATTAAGAAATCTGAAATAATCTGCGACACCTCTTCAAAACGCTTTACCGATAGATTTGATGAATGCGCCGTCAGCACTCCATGGGCAAAAATATGTCTCGTACATCTGGCTAAAAAACTAATATTGACATCTTTGCCCTCGATAAAATCGCGCATCATTCTTTTTAAAGCAACCCCCTCTAAATGTTCTTCTAAAAAGCTAGAGAAAGTATGTTTGGGATCTAATCTACGGATCTCTTGGATGATCGTGGTTTGAGACTGCTCATTTTGCCAAGCTTCTAATTGGGCTTCCTGACTGGGATTTAAGCCAATGATGCGACAGTATGTTTCAAAGGCTGTATAGGTAAGAAAGATTCTCGTAATCGCTGAATAGAGTTGGGGTGTAAGCGGACTAGCGTAATGATCGCCTAAATCCAGTTTCTTAAAACTCTTGGCTAGGCGAAAGCGAGCAGCCCATCTTGCTAAGCGATCGAATTTATTTCCTAGTTCTACCGAAACTTGATGATCGGATTGATTGACTTGTGTAGCGAAACGTCTCCATGCTTTAGGATAGTTTTTCTTGGACATAGATATAGCCAAATACAGGCTTTTTGCGAAGTTATTGGAATTTATTAATTAATATAGCGCCATATCACTTCTAAAATACATATTGCTGATGTAGGCATGAAACAAGCGGCTTTCAAGAACTAAGTAGCTCAAGAGAGAGTACAGTCCGCTACGCGGGCGGTACTCTCTCTAATTTTGGTTTTTAATTATGCCGACTACATGCAGTTGGAGAGGTTTTGATGAATCGAATCCAGAAATTCATCGATAAATTTTGACCAGCCAATCACAATAACTTGGTTATGGGTGAGTTTCGCAGGATCGATATCATCATAGCCAAATCCGATTTCACGACCTGTCAGATCGCAACAAACTAACCCAGCGGCTTTGGCGATCGCTAGAGGACCAACGGTATCCCAGAGCTTCACGCGCCGATTGAGATAGATATAAGCGTTTGCACGACCTTGAACCACTTCCATTACCTTTAAGCCAAAGCTACCGAGACTATAAAACTCCACATTGGGAACAGCCGTGCGAATCGCCTCACCATAGGCAAGATCGTCTTTTTTGCTGACAATTACGCGATCGCTACTTGCTCCCTTGGGTGGACTAGAAGGCAAAACTTCAGGGACATGCCCATTGGTAACCGTGAATAATCCATTAACAGCAGTTCCGCCAAAATATAGGCGATCGCTCTTTGGGGCATAGATCCAGCCGAGAACTGGCTGAGATTGTTCTAAAACCCCTACCATCACCGAATAGAATTCCCGCCCATGAATAAAATCATCAGTACCATCAATCGGATCGATGAACCAATATTTCTGACTAGATGCTTGTTTTTCTTGCCATAGTTCTGGCGATTTTTGGTTTTCTTCGCTAATTACCACATCATCGGGAAACCATGCCTGAAACCTTTGCCTCAATAACAAATCGAGTTCGCGATCGACATTAGTTACATAATCATCAAAACCTTTTTCATCAACTTGAAAACCTCTCTCTCTCAGATGAATCGCTTTTTGACCGATCTCGCGGATAAAATGACAGATTTCAGTTTGCAGTATGGGATTCATAATCACTAAAAAGAATAGGTAAAACCCGATAATTTACAAAAATCTTTGCTAAGCAAGTTTTTTATAAGTAGCTAGGCGCAATTAAAGATAAAACCCCAAGCCCTGTAGCGCACGCACAGCGTGCGCTACAGGGCTTGATTCTGGGTTTTAATTATGCCCAGATACTTACCAATTCACAAAAGTGTTGTCACACTTTTGTGAATTAGAGCTATATTCACTTAAGTCAGGACATCAAACCCAATAGAGAGTTGCGGCGCGAAGCGCCGCAACTCTCTATTGGGTTTGATTTTTGTCCTAACATTACTA